>CAYLPL010000008.1:0-15741 GCA_964385545.1 uncultured Clostridia bacterium
GAGAACATGGCGCTGGCGCTGGGGAGAAAACTTCATCTAGAAGACAGTGAGCTGGCCAACCTGGCCATGGTGGCGCGGCTGCACGACATCGGCAAGGTGGGCGTTCCGAGTTTCATCCTGCGCAAACCGGGCAAACTGACAAATCGCGAGTGGAACCTGGTCCAAAAACACCCCGAAATCGGGGCGCGGATAGCCTCTTCGCTGCCGGATCTCGCCGCGGTAGCGAAGGATATCAAATCTCATCACGAGCGCTGGGACGGGACGGGTTATCCCGCTGGCCTGGCGGGAGAGGATATTCCCCTGATCGCCCGCATAATCTCCGTGGTGGACGCCTTCGACGTGATGATCTCGGGACGACCATATCAGGGGGCAAAAACGATAAAGGAGGCCCTGGAAGAAATCAGGCGTTGCGCGGGCACGCAATTCGATCCCCGAATAGCGGAATTATTCATCGATATCGTCAAATCCGGCGAAGTCGAGGAGGAGTTGAAGACGGGCTAGGGTCTCTCCCCGGGCAAGGGATCGCCGACCACCTCAATGGCGGAACATCTTCCCAAACCCGAATACAGTCGTCTTCCTTCCCTGACGTCCTCTAGAGAAACCCACAGCTCCCCAGTCATGTTTTCCACCACGCGGGGTTTCATCGTGGATACTTCGGGTGAAAGCAGGGTGGCACCATCGCCTCGATCGGCACTGACTCGCAGTCGGTGCGTACGGTTTTCCAGGGTGATCTTCACCCGTTCGGCGGATACGCTGGCCTCGCGGATGCGACTGCGGCCGTAGGTGGTGAATCTGTACAACTTCCCACCCAAAAGCAGGCCGGCGATCAACCCGGTGAAAGAGCCTCCGAGCCACGGTATCGTGGCAATGGATAGGCTGAGGGAGATTCCTTCGGAATCGAAATGATTGCTCTGCATCCAAATCCATGCACGCGGGAAGCTTCTCCCCCAGTCCCGCTCCGTGTACCCCCGACCACCGTCGAAACTCACCTTCGTGCCCCCAATGGATATTCCACCCGAGAGAGCGTGATCGAGGCTCAATACGCCATGATAACACTGCATGAAGGGGACAAAGGTGTAAGGCCCCATGACGCCCGGGGAAAGCCAGGTGACCGGCCAGGGATGCAAATCGTGCATCTCGATCGCACCACGCAAGCGACCCCGTGGTCCCGGGACGTCCAAAAGAAGGGACTGGCATGAGAATCGGCTGTCTCCGACCTTAAGGCGAAAGGGCCGACCCGAGGATACGGCAAACTCCTCGAGGGGATAACGGTTATACCGGGCCGCCCCTGCGACTCCATCTAGGACCTGGACGAAGGCGTGGCTGTCCTTGGGATCTTCACCGTGAAAGATTCCCGGGATTACGGCCACAATGCAACGTTGACGCGCGTCCACGATCTTGAAATACCAGCCCTCGAACCATCGGGTCGATAAGCCCCACCCGTGGTAGGTCTCCGGCGCCCAAAGGGATGCGATGCGGCTCCACCAGAATCCACCGCTCCCGGGCATCGTCTTCAATGCACCTCGTCCTTCCCCACTAGCAGTATCCACGTGACCACCTCTATCGCGGGTATCCTTCAATGACCGCTGGCTTTATCTGCCTCCGGCGCTTCGAAGGGTGCGTCGGCAAACACACTCGAATGAAGCAGGTAGACGATCCGGTGGCGTTCCGCGATGCGATACACCATCTCCAAAGCCAGGAGGTATTCCCCTCTTTCGACCATTTCGAAGAAGACTTTCCTCTCCCCGGCCCCGGCCGGGCGTTTAACGTAACCCCAAAGATGATACGAGGTGTTGCGCATCGCCCCGGGGGTGATGGGATGGGCCATCTCCTCCATTATCTGCAGTATCATGTCTTCTCCCACGGAGGGTCGGCAATCCTCCCGCCGAGCCATCGTTCGCGCGACGTCCCGGTAACGCCGGTAACCGCGGGCCATGACTGAATACTTGTGCTGGGCCCAGTACCAGGAGATGCGCTTCGGGAGGGGTATGCGCCCCTGTCTTCCCCGGCGAGCGAGTTTCGCACCCACCAATTCTAGCTGCTCACCGGGGGAAATCAGCCTCGAGGGAAGCGAGGGTGGATTATCGCTTGACCCTACCCCATCGAGCGGCGAAGCGTGGTCGAAACCGCGCAGACCCATCTCCCGCACCGTAATCTCGTGCACTATCGCCAATCGAGCCTCGTGCCCCCGCCACCTCAAGACCTCGGGATGCCGGGAGTATCCCCCTTTACACCCTCGAAGCACCGACCACACCGCATGTATCTCGGTGTGCTGCCCCAGCAATCCCCCGCGATCGAGGTAACCGGGATGTATATCCCAAACTCGCATCATCCCACGCCCTCAGCTTAGATCCCCCGGGACGATCACCCCCGGGACTAAGAATCACAGAAGATTCCGGGGTCGACGGAACGGACCACCGGGATCAGCCTGCAGATAAAGTCGGCCACCACCTCGAAGATTTCCTCGCCGATTTCCCGCCGCGCCCTCGAGGGGGGAATGGAGGTATCGGCTCCGGGGCTCAAATTGGGTTCGGGCATATCTCCGGTTTCGGAAAAATCGTGGGTTCGCAGACGCACGTGGATCGGAACTCCACAAAACTCCGCTGTGTGCGGATCAACCAGGTCCAGATCCTCGGGTCCCAGCCCCTTGGTCAGGGGAGGCTTCGCCATACTCATCTCGACCAAGGATTCGTCGTAGGCCAGCATGAGCGAACTCTCGATCCACTCCGCGTGTCCCGCCGGACTGTACTCGGGTCGAAGCCTCGATATCACGTCCCACCAGAGCACCGTGGCCGCGAATACGCCTCGCTCGCGCAAATCGTAACAAATCTGGTCGAGGGCGACCATGTTGCCTCCGTGGGAATTGACGAACAAGATGTGTTTGACTCCATGGCGGACGTAATGAGAGACGATCTCCTCGAGATAGGCGCCGAGGGTAGCCGAGCTGTTGGTGGAGACGGTTCCCGCAAAGTCCGAATGATACTCAGCGTACCCGAAGGGTATGGTTGGAGCTACGATACACTCCTCAGAACGCTCGGCTATCATATCTGCCAGTTTATCCGCCACCATGAAGTCGGTGCCCACGGGCAGATGGGGACCGTGTTGTTCTACGCTCCCGATCGGTACGACGACCAACTTGCCGGAACCCAATTCCCGCTGCGCCTGTGGCCATCTCAGGTGATGTAGTTTCATTGTAATTTCCTCCCGGTCAATCTCTTCTTTGCAGAATCGCGGCAAATGGTAAATCCCTGACGATGCAATCTTCTTCTCGAAAGACGAAATACCTCTGCCTCGGTCGGGGCAGGATGAAGGTCTCGCGCCATCGAATCGATTTTGGACGGACGATCATTGTACGCGAGGGGTCCTCGGACGAAACCATACTTTCAATCGGACTCTGGCGCCGGGTGAGGGGGAGACGGGATTGTCGGATCTAATGCTTCAGTATTTCGTCATGGCCCTGCTTTTGATCATGCTGATACTCTTCGCCACCTCTAAACTGCGTTACGACCTGGTGGCACTTATCGGGCTCATTGCGGTAACGCTGACTGGGGCGATCGATCCCGGTGAGGCATTCGCAGGATTCGGTCATCCCGCAGTAATCACCGTCGCGGCCGTGCTCATCATAAGCCGCGGACTCCTCAACTCGGGGCTGGTGGACAGGATCGTGGGGCTGGTTTCCTGGGTGGGCGATAATGCACTGGCCCAGATCGCGGTACTAACCACCCTGGTGGCCGTGTGTTCCGCCTTCATCAACAACGTGGGGGCCCTCGCCCTTTTCATGCCGATAGCGCTACGTCTATCCGCCAGTTCCGAGACCCCCGCTTCGCTCTTGTTGATGCCACTGGCCTTTGGATCACTCCTCGGGGGACTCACCACCCTGATCGGCACACCCCCCAACATCATCATCGCCAGCTTCCGGGCACAGACGGGCGCCGAGGCTTTTCGCATGTTCGACTTTGCTCCCGTCGGTGGGCTCATAGCCCTGGCCGGGCTGGTATTCATAATCTTCTTGGGATGGCGACTGGTTCCGATACGCCGAAGCGCTCGGTCCCCCGAAGAAATGTTCGACATCGGGGAATACCTCACGGAGATGCGCGTACCGGAAGACTCCGAACTAATCGGCGAACCCCTGGAAACCATCGAAGACGAGGAGCACGAGGTGGCGGTAGTCGCAATGATACGCGACGAGCGTCGCTTCCCAACCCCTTCCCGCCGACAATTGCTCGCCGGAGGAGATCTGCTCATCGTACGTGCCGATACCGATGGCCTCACCTACCTCACCGAGGAAATCGGACTGGAGTTGGCGGAAGACGCCCAACCGGACCGAGAATCCTTGAGATCCGAAGAGGTGAAACTCATCGAGATCGTGGTCGCCCCGGGATCTCGAGCAGAAGGCAGAACCGCCAGGAATCTCAATCTTCGCCGACGCCACGGGGTTAATCTCCTGGCGATTTCCCGCGAGGGGAGCAACCTGCAGCAACGACTGGCCGGCACTCACCTTCGGCCCGGCGACGTATTACTTCTGCAGGGGAGCGAGGAAGTTCTGGCGGACATCGTTGCTGAGCTGGGGTTTCTCCCTCTGGCCGAGCGGGGACTTCGGATCGGAGGCCCGCGCCGTCTTCTCCTGGCCGGCGGGATATTCGCCGCGGCGCTTATCGCGGCTGCTTTTGGCATCGTGCCCGCGGAGATTGCCTTGGTAACGGCAGCCCTAATCATGACTTTGGCAAATCTCATTTCCCCGAAGGAGATCTACGAGAGCGTCGATTGGCCCATCATCGTCCTCCTCGCTGCAATGATACCGGTCAGCACCGCCCTGCAAAACACCGGCGGAACGGCATTGATAGCCGATACCCTGCTCGAACTTTCTTCTGGGGCATCGGTGTGGCTTACCTTGACCATTGTTTTGGTGGGAACCATGTTTCTTTCCGACCTGGTGAACAACGCCGCCGCCTCGGTCCTGGTGGCCCCGATCGCCCTTCAGATCGCCTCGGGTATCGGGGCTTCTGCCAATCCGTTCCTGATGGCCGTGGCGATCGGGGCCTCGTGCGCATTCCTAACCCCAATAGGACACCAGTCGAACACCCTGGTGATGGGCCCGGGAGGCTATCGCTTCGGCGATTACTGGCGTATGGGCCTGTCGCTCGAGATCATAATAGTACTCATCGGCGTCCCAGCTCTGCTTTGGATCTGGCCTCCGGGCATATAGACTGTATCGATGGATTTCCCTGCTCGGAGCGGCCCAGTTTACTATTACCTTTCGGAAGACTCATTCATGCGATATTATCTAGTAAAGGAGGTGCCGATATGAGAGAAGATTCCTGTAGTTTCGTGGTCGGCATATTCGTAGGAGCCCTTCTCGGGGCGGCCACCGGTATTCTCGTCGCGCCGCGTAAGGGTGAGGAGACCCGCGAACAACTGCTGCAACGCACCAAAGAAATGCACCAGGAACTGCAAACCGAGGCGGACAATCTCCGCGAAGAGTTCAGCGGTGAGCTGAAACGACGCGCTGGCGAAGCCCTGAACTGGAGCACCGAGATGATCCGCAAGATGGAACAAAAGGTCAAAGAAGTAGAACAGAAGCTTTCGGATATGCAACGTAAGCTGGACGAAGCCGAAAGCGAGACCAACTAACACATAACCTCTCATACGCACCGCAACCGGGCATAAACTCCAACCGGGTCACCCATTCTCCCCGTCTATACGTGTATTCTACGCCGAGGCCTGCTGGGCTTCGGCGTTACATTCATCCCGAAACTCCCAACAAAGATCAGGGCCGGTCTCCACTTTCAACTCCCGCGAGATACTTCTGCAACCCCATAGACGCTTGGGAAATGTCGAACAATGGAGGATTAGCACCTCGCGTGTCAAAAATGGGTGAACGAACCGGGAGGTGCTTCGAATTGATTCCCAATTCCCGTGGAGGGCGCGGTCCCAGAATAATCCGCTATCTTCCGATACTTATCGCGATAATATTTTTCGTCGTAGTCGGCGTAAGGGCCGGGTGCCAAAGCGAGGGCATGCCCCTCGAGCCCGAGATAAGCTCCGAGAATCCCACGTCTGTGGAAGCGGTCGGCCCCGTGACGGAGACGGCACAATCCGGCGGGGATGTCGCGGCAGATCGCGAGAGGGACCCTCGAGACGCGAGGTCTGGAAATCGCTTGCAGGTACATTTCATCGACGTGGGCCAGGGCGATGCTATACTGATCATGGGTGAGTCGGCCAACATACTGATCGACGGCGGACCACGGGCGGCCGGTGATTCGATCGTGAATTATCTACATGAACGGGGCATCGAGTTTCTCGATCTGATCGTGGCCTCTCATCCGCATGAGGACCACATAGGTGGAGTGCTCGCGGTCTTCGAACATTTCCCGGTGAATACCGTCCTCGACGCCGGCGTGCCGCACACCACGGCGACCTTTGACCGTTACCTCACCCACCTGGAGCGCCTGGTGAACGAAGGAGACACGCGGTATCTTACGGCCGAAGGACAAACATTGACCTTCGGTAATGTAACCGTGGAAGTCCTGGGTCCCGCATCCGAGTACGACTGCCTAAATGACAATTCCGTCGTCTGCCGCGTGACCTTTGATCAGATTTCTTTCCTGTTTACGGGCGACATGGAGCGAGAGGCCGAGTTGGATTTATTGCGATCGGAAAGGAATATCGAAGCCGACGTCCTGAAGGTTTCCCATCACGGCAGTAGCAGCTCCACTTCCGATGAGTTTCTCCGGGCCGTATCCCCCGCGCACGCCGTGATTTGTGTCGGGGAGGACAACCCCTACGGACATCCCTCGATCGAGGTGCTCGAACGGCTCTCGGGATTCGCAGTCCGCGTCCATCGTACTGATTCGTCCGGCACCCTGGTATTCGAATCCGACGGGGACTCGGTAACGGTCTCGGACGAGAGGGATAATGGCCATCGCTTCAACTTCTTCATCGCCCGCGCGACAAAATGGATAACCACGACAATTTCCGCCGGTCTCGGGAATCCATTTCGGTGGTGAATGCCATGCGAGCCGTCGTAGACCGAATCGAGGACAATATCGCCGTTCTTTTGATCGGACCAAAGGAGCAGAAGATGGAGATCCCCCTCGAAAGGCTACCCGAGGGCACCCGCGAAAGCTCCATTCTCCGCGTTACCTTCGAGTTGGATCCAGAAGAAACGAGCAGAACACTCGAGTGCATGCGGGAACGCATCGAGCGTCTCAAGAACAGGGACCAAAGACGCCCCCAGGGATGATGGCCAGGCCCTCGCCCGGCAGACCTGGTACCACCATGACGGCTTCATCGACACTTTTCTATTCCGCCGACACTACATCGCTTTCAGTTCGCGAGCTTGAATCCCGACTCGGAGGATGGTATAAGAATTAGACAACAGTTCGTTAATCGAAATATTCTGATGTCTCCGTGCCCCACAATCGAAGGGTGATATCCGTGCACGAAATCGAGGAAGAACGAAAACTCGAAGACTCATATGATTATTGGTCTCTAATTAAGCGTTTTTACTGGGAGTATCTCTATCCCGTTAGAGCTGCCTTTGCCGGCTTGCAGCTTATGCACATAGCGGGCGCGATACTGACATTGATACCACCTTTGATTCTGCGCAGTATCATCGACGACGCCCTGCCGGCAAGCGACTTTCCGCGGGTCATGACCCTGGCCTTCTGGGCCCTTGCGACGTACTTCCTGTACGCACTGATAAACGGGAACAAGTCGTACTGGGGCCACCTGCACGCCCAGTTCGTCGTGCGGGATATGAGAAACGACCTTTACCGGCAATATCAGAGACTTTCGCTCGGTTTCCACGATCACAAGAAGACCGGCGAACTCATGTCTCGCGTAATTGACGATCTCAACAAGAACCAGGAGTTCATCCATCACGGTCCGGAAGCCCTGGTCGGCTCCCTGACGCAGCTCGTGGGAACCATCCTGATACTTCTAAGCCTGAGTGTACCGCTGACCCTGGTGGCCTTGACCTTCGTGCCGCTGTTGGTGGGTTTCGCCTGGTATCTGCTGAAGAAAATGCACTTGGCCTTCAGGGAAACCCGCCGCCGTAAGGCAATCATGAATGACCGCCTGGAAGACAACCTCGCCGGTATAACGGTCATCAAGGCCTTCGCCAGCGAGGATTTCGAGGACCGCCGTTTCTCCAGGACCAACGAGGCGCACGTGGCGGCCCGTCGCAGGGCTCTCAAGTACATGTCCATTCTCTTTTCGGGATCCCATTTTCTAAACGCCTTCGGGATTATTCTGGTAATGAGCTACGGAAGCTATCTCGCGATAAATGGCGGCATGAGCGTCGGCACCATCGTGGCCTTTTACGGTTACCTGCTGCAATTTCGGGCTCCCCTGCTGCAGCTGGTGCGGACCACGGAAGGCCTTAGCGAATTTTTCGCGGCCATGGAACGATTCTACAACCACGTCGATCTCAGGCCGAGCATTGTCACGAGCCCCAAGGCCGTGCGGCGCAACACGATCAAGGGCGAAGTATCCTTTGAAGACGTTTACTTCTCCTACGGTGACGAAGATATCCTCAAGGGTATCAGCTTCTACGTACCGCCTAAGAAGACCGTGGCGCTGGTGGGCCCAAGCGGAGCCGGTAAGACGACCATCGTCCGTCTCATTCCGCGACTTTACGAAGTTAAGGGCGGCCAGATACTGATCGACGGGGTGGACGTTCGCAACCTCGACCTGCACGATCTGCGTAACTCCATAGCTATGGTGATGCAGGACGATTATCTATTCTCGGATTCCATGGCGGACAACATTCGCTACGGCAGACCGGATGCCACCGACGAGGAGATCGTAGAGGCGGCCAAGGCTGCCAACGCGCACGATTTCATCATGCATATGCCCAGCGGCTACGACACCACCGTAGGCCAGCGAGGACTGCGTCTTTCTGGAGGACAGCGCCAGAGGGTATCTATAGCGCGTGCCTTCCTGAAGGATCCCAAGATCCTCATCCTCGACGAGGCTACCTCTTCGGTGGACTCGGAGACAGAGAAAATGATCCAAGAAGCCGTCGACAGGATCACCGCCGGACGTACGACCTTCGTAATCGCGCACCGCCTGTCCACCATCGTCGGTGCCGACCAGATCCTCTTCATCGACGACGGTCGCGTCTTGGAACGTGGAAACCACCAGGAATTGATGGACCTCGGTGGTCAGTACCGCGAGTTCTACGACCTGCAATTCCAAGAAGACGAAGCCATTTAGCTGATCGCGATGTGAGGTCAGACGCGCGGGCCCGGAGCACTATGCCGGGCCCGCCGTCGTTCTTACCCCGATGGGATGACCACCTGGACGCGAGATAAGGAGAAAGGTGCCCAGGTATTCTGGTGCGCGGGGAGATGGACCTTGAAAGCAAAACACGTAGCATACATAGGAATACTCGCGGGCGTGGTTTTTGCGGGTGGGTGGGTCTTCTATTACGCCGGACACCTGCTTCCCCTTCCCGGGGGGAAATTCCTCACCATGACCCCATATCTTGCCTTCGCCATGTCGATGGTCCTGGATCGAGTTCGGTCTCCTTGGACTTTGACCATGGTGGGAGTCGCCATGGGCGCCATCGCCGCCATGTTCACGCCCCTCATGAGCCTCGCCATAGTGACTTCGGGTATCGCGGCCGACCTAACCGCTCGGATCGTTCCCGGTGACCCGAATGCACCGGCTCGGCGATACGTGGCCGCGGCCGCCTATCCCTTCTGGGGCTTTTGGGCCTTCACCTTGATATCCATGTATCTGACCCGAAACCCGGCCTACGAGCAGCTCCGCCCTGTGCACCTTATGGGTGTGGCCCTATTCGTGATCGCGGCGTCATCGGCGGGGGCCCTGTTGGGTGCCCATTTCGCGCGACGCATAAGGTCCGGCTGGATCGAGTGAGGGGACGGCCAAGGCCGTCCCCTCACTCGAGGTCCTCACCCGTCGCAGTTTATCGGGAAAGTCCCAGATGGAACGTTTTCGTATTCCAGCATTCGCAGATCGGCATAACCGATGCCGGGGGCGTTTATGGGATAATCTATGGCCCCGACGGTATCCCAATAGGCACGGTGGTGGACGCGGTCCTTGAGTACGATGATGTCCAACGAATCCACATCTATCCCCACAGAGGTTAGACCGGCGCTGTCGTTGGCTCCCCGCATTCTCTCGGAAATTACCAGCTGCCGGTTGTCCCCCAGGTTGAGCCGGGCGACGAAACCGTCGCGAACCGTCGAACCCCTACCCATGGGGCCGACCAGCTTATATACGGGCCTGCCCATGAATTCGACGACTCCCGTGACCTCTACGGGATCGCCGGAGCTCTCATCGTACCAGCCTCCCACGCTCAGGGTGACCTCATCGCCCTCCGAGGCATTCTCCTCGAGGTATCGGGCGGCTTTGGGATCCGCGATGCCTGGAATAGCCCAGTTCTCCGCCCCGGCGCGAAGGAGCTCGCGCAGGACGTGGGTGGTATCCCCGATGCGATCCGCCCCGTCCGCTATGACCACGGGACGTTCTCCGCGCGATACCATATCCATGACCTCGGCCACGGCCTCCCTGGGCTTTGGAAGATCTCGAGCCAAGGCTTCTCGCAGGCTCCAGGCGTAGTCGGCCACCTCCGCGGCAGCCCTTTGCGCCAATTCTCGATCCCCGTCGGCCACCGCCCACACGGACATCCCGATGTCGGGAACGTCAGCGTAAGCGTATCCCGGGGCCACGGCGAGGTACAAAAGATCCTCTTCCGATTCTTCCCACTCGCTGCAACGCGCCAATATGTCCTTCATCGGGTGGTACTCCGTGGCCTGGAAGATGCTCGCGGATACGATTCCCGGGCGACTGCAGGCCACCACCGGTGCCACATCGCCGCGTATTGCGGAAAACAGGGTGCGGGCCGCCATCTCTCCCGTCTCCTGCGTGTCCACATGCGGGTATGTCTTGATCACGAAGACCCCGTCAACGTACTCCGCAAGGGCGTCGTCCTCGTTGGCGTGAAGATCCAAAGTGACCATGATCGGTACACCGTCACCCACGGCGCGTCGCGCCCGCCGCGCTATCTCTGCCTCCGGACGAGGCACCCCGGTTACGGCCATGGCGCCGTGCAGGGCCAGGAGTACGCCGTCGATCTCTCCCGCCGACTCCAGGCGCAAAGCGATCTCGTTCGCATACTTGTCGAAGCACTCCGTCGTGAGCCAGCTTTGAAAGCCTCCCGGGGTCTTTCGCGAGTAGACCAGCGGCACCAGTTCGACTTCTTCCTCCTCCGCGGCCCGGATAAAACCGTTGATATAGTTGGGAATACCCCGATTCTGCTCCAGTATCTCTTCGCCACGCAGGGTGGCCGGCTCGAATCGTTCCTCGGTGGTCGGTTCCTGGCAGAACGTGCATGTCTCGTCGGCAAATCCCGCCACTGCCACTTTCATATTTTCTACCTCCCCATCCCAGTATATTGCGTCGTTGAGGGACACCTACCGACTTCCTCGGCGCGATGCCTTCCCGGGAGAAGACCTTCGGCAATAACTCCCTCCATCCTGCGGCTTCAGATATATGTGCCGGACCCTGGAGGGGTGGGACCATCTTCCGGCGAAGATCTTTTTGCCACACACTCGAGAAAGCGAGCGATAAAATGACTCAAACACGGGAGAAGATGAAACGTTTCAAAGAACTGGTTGCAGAGATAGATGATCTTCATTCGGTCATCTCGGTACTGAACTGGGACATGCAGACGCAGATGCCTCGCGGTGGCGCCGAAGCGCGCTCCGACCACATGTCCACCCTCCGCCGTATAGCGCACGAAAAACTCGTCTGCGAAGAGATGGGCGAGCTGTTGCGAGATCTGTCCGACCACGAGGAAACCCTTCCCTACGACGGCGACGAGGCGAGTATGCTCCGAGTCGTACGGCGCCTGCACGAGAGGGCGGCCAGCATGCCCTCGGATTTGGTATTCCGCATGTCGCAGGCCGCAGGTAAGGCCAATACGAAATGGCTCGAGGCCCGCGCGGCGCGGGACTTCAGCGTCTTCGCCCCCGCGCTGGAAAAGATCGTAAAACTGCGGCTGGAGCAGGCCGCGGTCATGGGTTTTGAAGATAGTCCCATGGATGCCTTCGTATCGATGAAGGAATCCGACATAAGCGTCGCGGACCTAGAAAAGATGTTCTCTGACCTGAGAGAGGCGCTACCTCCTCTGGTTGCCCGGGTGGCGGAAGCCGACGATCCCGATCGCCGCGCGGCCCTGCTCATGGGAGACTTCGATCCGCAAAGACAGATAGAGCTCGGGATGGCCGCCTCGCGCGCGATAGGTTTTGATCCCGACGAGAGGGGGCGTTACGACCTTTCGGTGCATCCTTTCTCCATAACCTTCAGCCCCGACGACGTGCGCATCACCACTAGGGTACACCGGGACTACCTCGGCAGTTGCCTTTTCGCCTGCATCCACGAGTCCGGCCATGGCCTTTACATGCAGGGAGTGCCCAACGGACTGCGCCAGACCCTCATGGACTCCAGCACCAGTAGACCGGAACTGGGAAGGCCCGTCTCCTTCGGCGTACACGAATCTCAATCGCGACTGTGGGAGAACCGTGTCGGCCGATCACTGGAGTTTTGGCGTTACTTCCTGCCCATCGCCCGCGCCTTCTTCCCCCGCCAGTTTGCGGACGCGACACCAGAGGATGTATACCGTGCCGCCAACGTGGCTCGCCCTTCCCTGATCAGGGTCGAGGCCGACGAGCTTACCTATAGCTTACACGTCATGCTTCGATTCGAGTTGGAGAAGGAAGTCCTCGGCGGAGAGATCCGCGTCGCGGATATGGCGGAGGCGTGGAACCAAAAGATGGAGGAATACCTGGGCATAAGACCGCCCCACGACACCTTGGGGGTGCTGCAGGATATGCACTGGACACGCGATTTCGGCGGGGGCTTCCAGGGGTATGCCCTGGGAGACGTTTTCGGCGCCTCTTTGATGGCCAAGGCCGCGCAGGACGAACCCCAACTGCGCGAAGGCTGGAGCGAGGGTGATTTTTCGACACTTCGCAACTGGATGCAAAGAAACGTCTACGATCACGGGGCAAAATTCCAACCCCAGGAATTGATGAAAAGGGCCACGGGCAAGGGCATCGATACCGGGCCGTATATCGATTACCTAACCCGAAAGTTCGAAGAACTATACGACCTTTAGAGTGTAGACTCTCCGGGAGGGGAGGGCTCCGCGCGGAGTTCTCCCCTCACTGCCACCTTCAAGCCCCCCCGGTATTCACCGGCGTGTTAGGGCATAAACGCCCAGGAGTTCGTAGAGGATGGTGGCGGCGGCGAGGGCGGTGATCTGAGCGTTGTCGTAGGGCGGCGAAACCTCCACGCAGTCCATCCCGACCAGCTTGGACAAATCCAGCCGGCGAATATACCCGAGGGCGTCAGCCGTGCTCGGGCCACCCACCTCCGGGGTCCCGGTGCCCGGAGCGAAGGCCGGATCCAGGAAATCGATGTCGAAAGTCACGTATACCGGTGTCTCACCGACGGCGTTGGCGATCCGCTCTGCTACGCGGGAGGGGGCAAGATTAGCGAGTTCGGAGGCCGTCACCATCTCAATCCCCACCCCGCGCGTATATTCAAGGACTTCAGCATCCATCATGCTGCCGCGTATCCCCAGCTGTATGGATCGTTCGGGCAAGATCAGGTCTTCCTCGATGGCGCGCCGAAAGGGAGTGGCGTGATTGTACTTTTCCCCGTACAGGGTATCCCAGGTGTCCGGATGGGAATCGAAGTGCAAAAGGGCCACGGGACCATTTTCACCCGCCACGGCCCTGAGAGCCGCCAGGCTGACCGTGTGATCGCCGCCCACACCGACGGGCATCACCCCGCGGCGGGTGACCTCGGTCAACCTCGCGGCCATGCGATCCAGGTTGGCGTACGTATTGCCCGGCACTACCGGTACATCTCCCAGATCGTAGCCCTTCAGGTAATCGGGGAAGGCCAGGCCCAATACCGGATTGTAAGGTCTTATGAGGCAGGATACGTCCCTCATGGCGGCCGGCCCAAACCTCGCGCCGGGCCTGTGGGTTACGCCGGTGTCGAGGGGAAGCCCCACCACGGCGAAATCTGCCCCCCCGAGCTCCTCGATACCGCGGGCGTAGGGCAAACGAAGCATCGTCTTGATCTCGGCAAAATCCTTCTCTTCCGATCGCTGCGTCGTGGCGTTTTTGGCCCATTGCCCACCAGAATCAGTCACGGTTCATCCCTCCCTTTTCGTCGCAGATGGCAAATCGTCAGATGTCAGCCCTCGCGATTCTCACCACCGGCAGAATCCATGGCCCCAGGATCCAACCGCTCGATGTGAATCGCGCTCCAGCGCCGAAGCAGAACTACCTCGAAGAGCAAAGCCCCCGGCATGACCAGGGCGCCGATTACGTAACCGGGAACCGTAGTCAGGGTGACGCCGAGGTGCAATAGGATCAATAAGAGACCCAAATTGGCGAAGGCGGCCATGTTAACCCTGAAGGTGTCCTCGCCCTGAATCATGAGTCCCTGGTTGAAGGCCTGGATGGCGGTAAGGAGGGGCATCAAGAACATTATGCCCAAGGCGGCGTTCGCCATATCCAATGTAGGGGAACGGAGCCCTATGACCCACCCGTGATACAGATTCGCCAGCGGTGTAAACGCCATAGCGGCTAGCACGACGGTAAGCACCAATCCCACGAGTCGCGAAAACCTCTTAACCACGTCCAGTGTCACATTATCCTTCACCAGGGCCACCACCACTTGCTGCAGCATGCGGAGATGGCCGGTGAGAACATGCATCGTACCCATCGCCACTGGAAAGGCGGCGAGGGAAAGCTTCGCCATGTGCCCGCGGGCTATTCCCGAAAGCAGAAGGGGTCGGGCGAGGACCCATGCGAAGCTGGTCAGAGCCAGCGGGAGATAGAAGCGAGCGAAGCCCCGATAAGTTTGGGATCCGGAGGGAAGGTCGGGGGTGTTTTGTGGCAGGGGCTTATCCAACAGCCGCCGATGCAGTGCCCACATGGCCGCTAGCATCTCCACCAGCACGCCCACCAAAAGCGTCGCACCTCCCAACAATACACCGGCCTCGGGCAAAAGTCGTACCCCGAGCATTATGGTGATCAGCATGGAGATGAGACGCATGAGCGTATTCCAGCTTACGACCTGGGGATGGCCCAGCTGTATCAGGATGCCCTGGCAAAACCTGCGAATCCCGATGCTCCCCGGCCAAAGAAGCAAGAACACCATGGCCCCACGGGCGGTTTGGACCACCTCCGGCGGGTATCCCAGGATGGTGCGGAAGACCAGCTGATAGGTCGGACCGTGCAACACCACCCAGGACATGCCGGCGGTCAAGAATAGGTTGATTGCCAGCATGCAGTTGCGCACCAACCGGTACGAAGCATCATCTCGCACAAGTGCGCTCGATGCTGGGAGCAACATGATAATCGGGGCCTCGACCAGAATCGCCGCGTAAAACGCCACCCCGTAACCGGCCAGGATCAACTCCGGATTCTCCAGCCGCGCCAGACCGGAGTGCACGATGGGCTCGCCCGCGGACATCATGATGCCGCTGAGCGCCAGGGGAATGAAGAACCAAAGCACATCTTTTAGGGTCAGCTGCGACCGCTGCACGAGCCATACCTCCCGAAAAGAATCATCTCATCAAACTTCAATGATTACCACCATACTCCTCCGGGAAAGACGCCGGGGATAATGTTTCGGGAAAAGGGTAAGAAAAGGTCTAAAGATGGAGTCCTTTACGTCGGGACCACG
>CAYLPL010000009.1:0-15191 GCA_964385545.1 uncultured Clostridia bacterium
GATGGCGGGGATCCGCTGGACTTGGCAGCGGTCGGGCGGATGAAGGGGCTGTGGAGATGGCTGCAGAAGTCTGTATTCTGCCAAGAACAGCCGCGGCGCTCTCCCCGGTTCTGGTGGGACTATCGCTGCAGCTTTTGGCCTATCATGCCGCCGTGATGAGAGGATGCCCGGTCGACAAGCCCCGCAACCTCGCCAAGAGTGTGACGGTGGAGTGATGTATCGTGGCTGATGTGATTCTCGGCCTGGGGACGGACGTCATCGAGATTTCCCGGATAGGGAAAGCCGTCCGGCGCCACGGTGACTCCTTCCTGCGGCGAGTTTACACCCCAAAGGAGTTGAAGTACGCTGGGGACGGTAACGATCGTTATCGCCGGTTGGCCGGTCGCTGGGCTGCCAAGGAGGCGGTGCGAAAGACGCTCGGGGCCAACCTATCGGGCGTATCCTGGAAAGATGTAGAGGTCCTGCCCGGGGAATTTGGAGAACCCGTAGTCCGACTCGCGGGGCAAACGAAACGGATAGTTGACCAAATGGGAGGTAACCGGATCCACCTCAGTTTGAGCCATTCGGGCGGGATTGTTATCGCCTTCGCGCTCATGGTCGCTCGAGAGGGTTTTCGGGCCGAAGGGAGGACTTTCCAACATGGAAGATGATTTCCGCTACGTGCTGACTTCCGAACAGATGAAGATCGCGGATGCCACCGCGATCCGCGAACGGGGTATTCCGGGAATCGATCTCATGGAAGCCGCCGCACGTGGCGTCGTACGGGAAGTTTTGAACCTGCGAGAGCGCGGTGAGGAGGTCGCGATCCTCGTCGGACCGGGCAACAATGGTGGAGACGGGATCGCGGTAGCGCGGATGCTGCATCTTCGCGGCATCCCGGTGACGGTACTCAGCACCGTGGACCTCTCCTGTATGAAGGGAGACGCGGCGGAGATGGTGCGGCGTCTCATGGTTCACGGGGTTGCAGTTTACCCGCTTGTCGACGCCGAGGGCGCACTCGACGGTGCCACTCTTACCGAAGCCCTCACTCGAGCTTCCGTGGTGGTGGATGCGCTCCTGGGAACCGGGATGGAGGGGTCTTTGCGCCATCCCTACGATCAGATCATCGCTGCCGTGAATCGGGCCTCTTGCCGCGTGGTTTCGGTGGACGTGCCCAGTGGCTGTGATGCTGACTCCGGCATAGGTTTACCCGTGTCGGTTATGGCCGATGTCACCGTTACTTTCGGCGCGCCCAAACCTGGTATACTCCTCGAACCCGGCAACCTCGCCGCCGGACGTGTGGTGTTGCGGGACATAGGTATACCCCGGGATGTTTTGCGTGATGCCTGGAGCGTTGGGGTATCGAGGCTGACCTGGACTCACGCCGACTTGGTCCGCAGCTACCTGCCCGAACGGTCGGCGGTGGGACACAAGGGTACTTTCGGACACCTTACGGTGGTCGGGGGATCTCGCGGTTTGACCGGTGCCCCCACCATGACGGCGGAAGCGGCCCTGAGAACCGGGGCTGGTACGGTAACCTGTGTACTTCCCGACGAGATTCAGGCGACCGTCGCGGCGAAGTTGACCGAGGCGATGACGGTGGGACTTCCCACCGTTGACGGAGACATCCTCGTGGAGGATGCGGCGGAGATCCTCGAGGGCCTGCTGGGCGAGTCCGACGCGATCGCCATCGGCCCTGGTCTCGGACGCGGTCAGGGTGCCCAGGAGATGGTATTGTCGTTTTTGGAGGAATTGGGGGATAGGAGTTCACCGCCCATAGTCATTGATGCCGATGCGATCAACGCCTTGGCCCCGGACCCGGGCGTCATCCGCACCTTCGGCCTGGAGGGCAGAATCGTCCTGACGCCGCACCCGGGCGAGATGGCACGTCTGGTCGACGAAGAGGTGAAAACAATCGTCGAAGATCGAGCCGGATGGGCCAGGCGTGCTGCCGTGCTCACCGGTGGCGTGGTCTTGCTCAAAGGAGCTCCCGCCGTGGTGGCCTCCCCCGGTGGCACCGTGGCCGTGAACTCGACGGGAAACGTCGGGTTGGCGACGGGTGGTTCCGGCGACGTACTGACAGGAATAGTTGCCGCCCTGTTAGCGGAGGGTGCTCCCCCCTGGCGCGCGGCGGTTACTGCCTGCTATGTGCACGGGCGAGCCGCCGATATCGCAATCCGGGGTATTCACCCGAGGAGTCTACTCCCCAGGGATGTAACGAAGTATCTCTCCGAGGTCTTCGTCGAATTGGAGAGTAAACGCCTTTCAATTCCGAGGGAGTGAGATGGTACATTGCCGACGTTCTTTTGGGGACTGAGACCGAATTGGCTGGAGATTGACCTGGATGTTTTGCGGGATAACGTCGCGGCCATAAGGCAATACCTGGACAGAAGGGGCGGTCGAAGATCCCGGATTGCGGCAGTGGTGAAGGCGGAAGGTTATGGGCATGGCGCCATTGCGGTCGCCCGCACGGCACTCAAATCCGGTGCCGATTCCCTGGCCGTGGCCATTCCCGATGAGGGGATCGCCCTGAGAAAAGAAGGGTTCGACGTACCCATACTCATCCTGGGATGGACTCCCCCCGATATGATGGAGGAGGCCATCGAGCTAGATCTCGGTCTAACCATATTTTCCCTCCGCGATGCACGGGCCCTCACCAAGGCGGCCAGGGAGGCGAATTCTGCCGTTGCCGTCCACGTAAAAATTGACACGGGTATGTCGCGTTTGGGTTTCCCTCCCGTGCGGGAAGCGGTCGACGATATTTTGGCCATAGCTTCCATGGAGGGCATCGAGTTGCAGGGACTGTTCACCCATTTCGCCGTGGCCGACGAGGATCCCGCCTTCACCAAAGAACAGATCAGGCGCTACCTCTCCGTGAATAACATGTTGAGGGAGGCGGGGTTGAAAATTGCGATTAGGCACTTGTGCAACAGCGCCGGAATCCTAGATTTCCCCGAAGTTGCCTTCGACATGGTCAGGCCGGGGTTGGTCATGTACGGGGTCTATCCCTCGCCGAGCGTAAGCCGCAGCATCCCCGTCGAGCAGTTTATGACCTGGAAGACGCGGATATCACAGGTTCGCGACATCTCCCCGGGTGATTCGGTGGGATACGGCAGAACTCATGTGGCCAAAGAGCCGGAGCGCGTCGCAACTTTACCCGTAGGATATGCCGACGGGTTTTCCCGATCCCTTTCCGGGGGAGTGGGCGATGTACTGATTCGGGGTCGTCGCTGTCCCACCCTCGGGCGAGTGTGCATGGATCAGACCATGGTCTCCTTGCCCGAAGGGGTAGCTGCAGACGTGGGCGAAGAGGCGGTGCTGCTCGGATCCATGGGGCGCGAAACCATAGATGTAGTTGAAATGGCCCGCAAGCGCGGGACCATAGCTCACGAGGTCTTTACGGGAATAGGACCTCGCGTTCCCCGGATTCTCTTTGAAGGTGGACGCGTGATCGGGCGTGCAAAGTTATTGGATTACGGTGCTACCCTTCTCGAACATGGGGGGATGGAATAGATGGGCGAGGCAAGGCATATAAGTGTTGAATTGACCGAAGATTTGGTCAAGGAAATGGACGACCTGGCTCGCGTCCTGGGCCTAACGCGTGACGAACTCATCTACGACGTTATGTCTTCCTATCTCAGGGCGAGGAAGAACTATGATCTGCGGCAATCACTTCGGTCCGGATACGAAAGCATGGGAGAGCTGAACCTGAGCATCGCAGAATACATGCTGCCTTTGGAGAACGAGGGTTCGGAAGTGCACATGCAGCAATTGCTGGGGGGAGGAGACTTTGCGGGTTGTTAGGGGCGACATCTTCTTTGCCGATCTCAGCCCGGTCGTAGGTTCCGAGCAGGGTGGTGTGCGCCCCGTATTGATCATACAAAATGACGTCGGCAACAAGTTCAGTCCGACGGTGATCGTCGCCGCGATTACTTCACGAATAACCAAGTCCCAGCTTCCCATCCACGTCGAATTGACGGTGGAGGATCACAACCTCGATCGCGATTCCGTGGTGCTTTTGGAACAGATTCGCACCATAGATAAGCGACGCCTAAAGGAGAAGGTCGCGCACGTGGGTCCCGAGACCATGAAACGAATCGACCGGGCACTGATGGTCAGTCTAGGATTGACCGAGGTTTAGGCGGAAGGGAGAACTGAGCGACAATGCTGATTTCCGAGCTGCCCCGCAGGAAACTGGCCACCCTACCCACCCCCCTGGAGTTTCTGCCTCGCTTCACCGACAGCGTGGAAGGTCCGGAGATCTGGATCAAACGCGACGATTTGACCTCTTTGGGCCTGGGAGGCAACAAGGCCAGGAAACTGGAGTTCCTGGTGGGCGATGCCCTGGCGAAGGGTTGCGACGCATTGATCACGACCGGAGGAGTACAATCTAATCACGCCAGGATGACCGCCGCCGCTGCAAGTACCGTGGGTATGAAGTGTGCGCTGGTACTCACCGGAGACGAACCAGCCTTTGCGTCCGGCAATCTCTTCTTGGATCGGCTCTTCGGGGCGGAGACGGTGTTTTGTGCCGACGGCGAAGCCGAGGAGACCATGGAGTCGGTCGCCCGCGGGATGCGCCGGAAAGGTGTGAAACCCTACATCGTTCCCCTCGGGGGATCCGTTCCGATCGGGACGGTGGGCTACATCCTCGGAGGCCTGGAGCTCATGAACCAGGTGGTGGAGATGGGGCTCGAGTTCGATCGAGTTTTCGTCGCCTCCGGTTCCGCCGGCACCACCGCTGGACTGGCCATGGCTCTTTCCACGATGCAGGCACCTATACGGTTACATTCGGTCAGCGTCAGTAGGAACGCCGAGGATCTTTTCGAGCTGACAGCTGATCTCATTCGCGATACCGGCGACTTTCTCGGATGGAGTGTTGGCGATACCCTGCAGCGATTGAGCGTGCACGACGAATACGTGGGGGGAGGATATGCGGTTCCCACGAAGGAAGCGATCGGCGCCATCAAGACCCTCGCTGTCACGGAGGCAATCGTGACCGATCCCACCTATACAGGTAAGGCCCTGGCAGCAATGGTGGACATGATAGAAAAGGGAGATATCGGCCCAGACGAGCGAGTGATATTTCTGCATACCGGCGGTTTCCCCGCCAACTTTGCGCAACCAGGAGTTCTTTTGGATTGAAATGGAGCGTGGTAGCGGGTGAGGATCGGGATAACGGCATCATTGAACTACGAAAGCGCTGCAATCACCGTGCCGACGGATTACGTAGAGGCCGTCCGTAGAGCCCGGGGTGTACCCTGGATCCTACCCCTGTTTTCCATTACTGGCGATCGACGGGAACCGTCGGATTACCTGGTTGACATGGACGGGTTACTGCTAAGCGGTGGGGTAGATCTGGATCCAGCCCGCTTCGGTGAGGAACCCCTGCCCGGGCTCGGTTCGGTAAGTCCCGAGCGGGACGATTTTGAATTAGCCCTAACCCGGTACGCCCTCGGTAAGGGTATCCCCATTTTGGCAATATGCCGGGGTATCCAGGTGCTCAATGTCGCCGCGGGAGGATCCTTGTACCAGGATATCGAGTCTCAGGTCGGAGGCGCCCTGGGACACTATCAAAAGGCTCCTCGCTGGCATCCCGTTCACACCATTTCCCTCGCTCGAGAAACTCGTCTGGCCGAGATAATCGGCTCATCGAGAATGAGCGTCAACAGTCTTCACCACCAGGCGGTTCGCGAACTGGGAAAGGGCATGGTGGTGGCAGCCCGGGCACCGGATGGGATCGTGGAAGCGATTGAGCGCCCCGATGCTCCTTTCGTGATCGGTGTCCAGTGGCATCCAGAGAACATGGTCAAGACCTCCCCACCGATGCACGATCTGTTCATGGCCTTCGTCGAGGCTTCTCGTCGTCAGGCGGAGGGCCTGTCGTGACCAGACCTCCCGCTCCCAGAGCGCGGGCCCGGGAGGCCGGGTTGAGAATTCCGGGTATGTCGCCCGGACGGCTGAACGCAATAACGGACGTTCCCGGAGTGAGCGTAGGGCATTGCACCCTTTGGCGTGGAGATGGCGCTTTGCACGTCGGACATGGTCCCGTCAGGACCGGTTGCACCGCGGTTATTCCCGGCCCCGGCGACGCGTTTCGAGCAAAGTTCGCGGCCGGGCTACACGTGTTCAATGGTTTCGGAAAACCCATGGGGTTGAACCAGATCGCCGAACTGGGGGAGCTGGAAACGCCTATCCTATTGACGAATACCATGAACGTCCCACGTGTCGGCGATGCCCTCCTCGATTACATGCTGCGGGGCAATCCCGAGGCCGGCCGTGATCTCGGTACCATCAACCCGGTGGTTTTGGAATGCAACGACGGACATCTGAACGATATTCGCGGTCGCCATGTAGATGCCGATTGTGTCTTCGAAGCGCTGCGACATGCCTCCAACGGGCGCGTAGAAGAGGGAGTCGTCGGTGCGGGAACGGGTATGAGATGCTACGGGCATAAGGGAGGTATCGGTACCGCATCCCGCGTGGCAAAGATCCCCAGGGGAGCCGGCGACGAGGAACTATGGGAGGGCGAGGATCCCTACGTGGTAGGAACCCTCGCATTAACGAACTTCGGAACCTGGGAGGATTTTCGCGTGACTGGGCTACCGGTTGGAAGCATGCTTTTGCAACCGGAAGCCTGCGTTCCCGAAGGCGACGGATCCGTGGTGATAATCATCGCCACCGATGCGCCGCTCGATGCACGACAGTTGGGACGCCTGGCTCACAGGGGATCCTTGGGATTGGGGCGGACCGGTTCGGTGGGTGGCAACGGAAGCGGCGACTTCATTTTGGCCTTCTCCACCGCCTCGAGGATCCCGCATACGCCGGGCGGATATCGCACAGATCGTCCCGTATTCATGGATGGACACCCTGGTATCAATGTATTATTCCGCGCCGCGGTAGAGAGCACGGAAGAGGCCGTGTTAAACAGTCTTTTCGTGGCGGATACCGTGGTGGGAAGAGACAAGAACATCGTCCCGGGCCTGCCGGTTGATGATATCGTCGAAATGGCTAGTTCAGTGCTCGAAGGAGAGATCTAATTTGAATGACCGATCCGAACTACTGGTGGAGGTAACCCGGGGGAACCTGGTGGAATGTGTACACAGGGGATCCCTCGCCGTCGTCGATCGAGCGGGGAATCTACGCGCCTACGCCGGAGATCCCGAGCTGGTTACCTTCATGAGATCTGCGGCCAAACCGCTTCAGGCTCTGCTGTTAGTCGAAAGTGGGGCCGCGGATTCCTTCGGGTTGACCGACGCCGAATTGGCCGTGACCTGCGGGTCGCACAGCGGGCAACAGGAGCACGTCGATGCCGTATTGAGCCTGTTGGCCAAGGCCGGAGTAGATCCGAAATGGCTGGACTGCGGCATCCACCCGCCTCTCGGTTCCGCGGCGCGCCAGTCACTCTCTCGTTCGGGCGATAAGCCCTGGGAGATTCACTGCAACTGTTCCGGCGAACACGCAGGGCTGCTCGCCGTGTGCAGTCACCTGGGGCTGCCTTTCGAGGATTACCGCAAACCGGAACACCCCCTTCAGGGAATGATTCGAGATGTGGTGGCCGATGTGGCGTTCCTCGACGCCGAGGAGGTTGTGCTGGCACCGGACGGATGTGGAGTGGTAGTTCACGGTCTTCCGATTATGAATATGGCCTATGCCTTCGCCCGTCTCGCGACGGCCGAGGGATTCTCTTCCGAACGCCGGGAATCGGCGAGCCGCATTCGATCTGCCATGCGAAGCAATTCGCTCCTGGTCGCCGGTACGGGCAGGATATGTACCGCGATAAACGGTTTGAATTCCCAAAGATTTGTAGCCAAAAGTGGAGCCGCCGGCGTCTACTGCCTGGGAGATTCCCGCGAGGGTTTCGGGATAGCCGTTAAGGTCGACGATGGGAACGGGCGCGCAGCCGGGATGGCTGCGGTGGAGGCGGCGCGACAGTTGCTACTTTTGGATCCGGAGGAAGAGATGATCCTGGAGGAATTTCGCAGCGTACAAAACACAAACTTGGTCAGAGAAGACGTGGGCCACATTGAGCCAACTTTCGCCCTTCGGAAGGGGCGAATTACCAAAGGGGGGAGTAATTGTTCATGAGAATCTACATATCGGCCGATCTCGAGGGTATCAGCGGCGTCGTGCACGGCGATCAGGTGGGGTCATCGGGGCCGGATTACGGGCGTACCAGGAAAATGCTGACCCGCGAGGTCAATGCGGCCATCGCCGGAGCCTTCGACGGCGGCGCCACCGAAGTGGTGGTCAACGATGGCCACGGTGGCATGAGGAATCTGCTCATAGAGGAGATTGATCGGCGAGCGAGACTATTGACCGGCGCACCGAAGATGATGGGACAGATGGAAGGTGTCGATAGCGAGAAAGGCTTTGCCGGGTTGGCGTTGATCGGTTATCACGCCCGCGCCGGAAGCCAGGGAGTTCTTAACCACACCATATCGGGAGCGGTCGTATCCCGATTGGTCCTCAACGGAATTGAAGTTGGGGAGGCCGGAATGAGCGCGGCCATCGCCGCACATTACGGAATACCGCTGGTATTCGTGAGTGGGGACGGGGCAGTTTGTCGCGAGGTAAACGAACTCCACCCGGATGTGATCACCGTGGCGGTAAAAGAAGACGCGGGACGTTATGCCGCCCTGTCGTTGCCGACCGAGGTCGCGGAGGAAGTTATCCGTGAGGGGATGGCCGATGCGGTGCGCGCTACCGCGGCTGGAGATATGCCGGTTCCCTCCGCCCAAAGTCCCGCCACGGTGGAGCTGACCACAAAGGATACGGCTATGGCCGACCTGGCCGGTTTGCTGCCCGGTTCCGTGCGAAAGGACTCCCTCAGCCTGGAATACACGGCAGACGACGTTCCCGCTGCCTATCGCGCGCTCCGGGCGATGATATATCTCGCTTCCTGTTCCAGTCGGTAACAAACTTGAAACGGAGGGGATGGACTTGGGAGAAGCATCTGATCTGCAACTTGGTGGTATCGTCGCACGAGATCTCGCGCGCGAGGCGGAGAACCTCCTGCCAGAGCTGACAAGACTGCGCCGTCAATTCCACATGAACCCGGAGCTGGGCATGGAGGAGGTCGAAACGGCGGCCAGCGTGAGTGAATACCTGAGGTCCTTGGACCTGGAAGTGATTGAGGGAGTCGGTGGCACAGGTGTGATCGGGCTTCTTCGTGGGACCATGGATGGTTCCACGGTTGCCCTGCGAGCGGACATGGATGCCCTTCCTATGGACGAGGACACGGGTGTGGAATATGCCTCACGGGTGTCGGGGAAGATGCACTCCTGTGGCCACGATGCCCATACCGCCTGTCTTCTCGGGGTGGCAAAAGTACTCACCAGGTTAACCGACGGAGGGAAGAACCTGGCCGGTAACGTTAAGTTCCTTTTCCAACCGGCAGAGGAGGGGCCCGGGGGCGCGGAACCGATGTTGGCCGATGGAGCCTTCGAAGATCCTCCGGTGGATGCGGTCTTCGGCCTCCATGTGGACGTTAATTGCGAGGTGGGCACCGTCGGTGTGCGATACGGCGTGATAACCGCCGCGGCGGACGAGGTGAAGATCGAAATCGTCGGCAGTGGTGGACACGGTGCACATCCGGACAAATCGGTGGACAGCGTGGTGGTTGCCTCCCACGTAGTCACCGCACTGCAGACCATAGTGAGTCGAGAGATCTCTCCCACCGAGTCCGCGGTCATCACGATCGGAAAGATCGAGGGAGGCTACCGCCACAACATCATCGCGCCGAAGGTGCAGATGGATGCTACGGTTCGATCCTTGTCACCAGAGATTCGCGATATGCTTCCCGGTCGTATAGAAGGAATCATCGATGGCGTAACCCGGGCCATGCGGGCGGAGTACACTCTGGAGTACGACTTCGGTTATCCACCCTTGGAAAACGATCCCGCCATGGTGGATGTGGTCGCTCGCACTGCGAGGGCTCTCCTGGGAGCTGACAGGGTTAAGACTTTGGACGAACCCAGTCTCGGGGCAGAGGATTTTGCCTACTTCGCCCAGGCGGCTCCGGGATGCTTCTTCCGCCTCGGCGTAAGAAACGAGGATAAGGGATTGGGCGTCTATCCCAGCCATAACCCGAAATTCGATCTGGATGAGGGCAGCCTGGCGGTAGGCGTGAAGGTAATGGCGGGTTCGGCACTCAATTATCTGGCCTCGAATCGGGGAAGGTAGCGAAGTTCGGGGGTGGTTAAGCACTTTTGGCGTGATCCGCTCGGCGGTCGAAGGTGCTCGGCAGTAATAATTCTCGCTCCCCCGGCGTCGGTTAACTCGATGCCGGGGAACAATTAATAGGCGCCCCGCGGGAGATCCCCACGTGCGTGAGGGGATGATTCTCGAGCGGGCCAGGGGCACTTCAAAGAATCCGGCGCCGGATACCCCCATATTCGAAGTTGATGCAGGGTTGATGGGGGAGGAACGGGGATTTTTGTTTGCGCTTCGCTGGTTTCCGGATATACTGGTCTTCAGGGGTTGCGTTGCCGTTTTGGAAACGGGTAAAAAGGATGAGGTGGCAAGGAAGTGCCAGGCCAATCGAAACGGTCGTGCCGTTAGCAAAATCGGTGCTCGCAATCGTGAGGGAGATGGCAAAAATCGGCCTCCGCCATGCCCGAGGGAACGTCGGGAATGATCGGTGGCGTCTTCGTAAAGGACGGGTTTTTTGATCGAGGGGGGATCTCCTGGTGTTGCGCGACGGCGATTTTACGCCCGAGAGGCGAGACGAGCTAATCGAATGGGCGGCGCAAAGGATTTTTCAGTGGGAAATGGTGGCACCGGCCATCATGCTCTTCGACGGTTTTCGTCCCGTATCATTCGTAGCGAGCCAGGGTATGCACATGCTGGCACCTTTTAGCAATATTCTAACCGGGCATCCCTACGCCACGGAGGTTGCCTATCTGCTCCAGGATCGCGATAACCTGGATAGATTAGTGGAGCGCTTGGAGGACATGGTCGAAGAAGAAGAGCGAGCCGCACGAGAGGCTCGCAGGCGCGAGAAGGAACAGCGTGAGATGCGGGAGGGGGAAGGGCAAGAGGATTGTTCCACTTCCGAACAATAAGGTAGGTGAGATGATCGGCGCGCAGGATGAGCGCCGGCGAAACTGATGTATCGGGGCGACCCGGGAGGAGGAGAAGCTGTTTGCCGACTGAAGATGCTACGAAGATTCCAAAAGAACAGATCGAATCCATAATCGCGACGGACTGCGGGAGCACCACGACGAAGGCTATCCTGATCGAAAAAACAGATGGTGAATATAGACTCATCGTACGCGGCGAGGCGCCGACCACGGTGGAGGCTCCCTTTGAAGATGTGACCATGGGTGTGCGCAATGCCGTTACCGAGGTAGAAGAACTCTCTGGCAAGAACTTCTTGTCGGATGAAGGTATCATTCGTCCCAGGGCGTCTGACACCGAAGGCGTGGACATATACCTTTCCACCAGCAGTGCTGGCGGTGGCCTTCAAATGATGGTGGCTGGCGTGGTCAAGACCATGACCGCGGAGAGCGCCGAGAGAGCCGCACTGGGTGCTGGAGCGATCGTCATGGATGCCGTGGCCGTGGATGACGGGCGTATGCCTCACGAGAAGATTTCGCGCATCCGTCAGCTGCGGCCGGATATGATTCTTCTTTCGGGTGGTGTCGACGGTGGTACCATAGCGCATGTTAGCCAGATTGCCGAGCTTATAGCCGCCGCGGATCCCCGCCCGCGACTGGGAATCGGTTTCCGTTTGCCCGTGATCTTCGCCGGTAACAAGGACGCCAGGGAATATGTCAAAGATACCCTCGGGGAGAGGCTGGATCTCAGGGTCGTAGACAACATCCGACCCGTGTTGGAGGAGGAGGTCCTGGCGCCGGCCCGCGAGGAAATCCACAATCTCTTCATGGAACACGTGATGGCCCAGGCTCCCGGGTACAACAAACTGATGCAATGGACGGATGCCCCGATCATGCCGACTCCGGGTGCCGTCGGTCTCGGCATCCAGAATGTGGCTGAGCAGTACGATATGGAAGTCGTGGGTGTGGATATCGGTGGGGCTACCACGGACATCTTCAGTGTGTTCTCGGGTACCTTCAACCGGACGGTTTCGGCCAACCTCGGCATGAGTTACAGTATCTCTAACGTGCTTTTGGAAACCGGCATTGAAAACATTTCGCGCTGGCTTCCCATGGACGTAGAAGAAGATTCCCTGCGTAACAGAATCAGGAACAAGATGATACGCCCCACCACTATTCCCCAGACCCTCGAAGATCTCGTGGTCGAGCAGGCCCTCGCGCGCGAGGCGCTGAGGTTGGCCTTCGAACACCACAAGACCTTGGCCACTGGGCTCAAGGGCATTCGCCAAGCCCGCGATATGGGTCACACCTTCGATCAGACCGTGAGCGGAGCCAGTCTGGTCAACATGATGACTCTCGGTATGATCCTCGGTAGCGGTGGTGTCTTATCCCACGCTCCGCGCAGAGTTCAGGCCGCTCTAATGTTGCTCGATGCCTTCCAGCCCGAGGGAGTAACCCGGCTCGCCGTGGATAGCATCTTCATGATGCCGCAGCTCGGCGTGTTGGCGACGGTCCACCCGGAGGCTTCGGCCCAGGTATTCGATCGAGACTGTCTCGTCCGTCTCGGAAGTAGTATCGCCCCCATTCCGCAGGAGGGTGTGAAGCTCGCTAACCTCCGCGATACGATTCCCGTGGAGGTAACCTTTACTATGCCCGACGGATCCGAGAGGACCGAGAAAGTCGGCTTCGGCGAGTTAAGACTGGTCGAATTGGAAGAGGGTACCACGGCGAAGGCACACATCGAACCAGGTCGTCGCTGGGATGTGGGTGCCGGTGTGGGTCGCGCGGTCGATGTTGAACTGGAAGGTGGTGTCGTCGGTATAGTGATCGACGGCCGAAGTCGTCCCATTCATCTGGAAGAAGACGCCGCTACGCGCCACAAGAAGACCATGGAGTGGATTGAAGCACTCAACGCCTATCCGATGGACGCCTTGAAGAAGTATATCGATGAAGGGCGGGCGGTATAACATGGCTGTCGCATATACTCCGGGACTCAAGGTCAGGGCTCACGAGATAATCCGCGAAGTCAGGCGGCTCCCGCTCAAAGGTGAGGTAACGGTGGACGTGGGAGACGTGGTACAGCCCCACGACATCGTGGCCAAAACGGAGATCCCCGGCGATCCCGCGAGCATCAACATATCGCAGCTTCTGACCGTGGAGCCCTACGAACTTCCCGATGTGGTTACCGTCGAAGTGGGAGACGAAGTGAAAAAGGGTGACGTTATCGCCCGCAAGATATCCTTTTTCGGGTTGTTCAAGTCGGAGCAGATGTCTCCGGTAGATGGCGTCGTGGAGATGATTTCCGAGGTGAGCGGTCAGATGGTACTGCGTGAACCGCCCACTCCACTGAATGTCGAGGCGTATGTCGAGGGTGTCGTGAGGGAAATACTGCCCGACGAGGGTGTGATAATTGAGACCGCCGGTGCCTTCATACAGGGCATTTTCGGTATAGGTGGAGAACGACGAGGGGTCATCAAGATACTGGCTTCGGCCCCCGATGAGACCATCTCTCCCTCCCTCATCGATGAGAGCTGCGAGGGCAAGATATTGGTGATCGGGAACCTCGCGACGGCGGAGATGCTGCGCCGGGGCGAAGAGTTTGGTGCGGTAGGACTCATTTCCGGCGGCATAGTCGATGCCGACCTCATCGACTACCTCGGTTACGATATAGGTGTGGCCATCACCGGACACGAGGATATCCCCCTCACATTGATCATCACCGAAGGTTTCGGGCCCATGCGAATGGCCGATAAGACCTTCGATCTACTGCGCGAGCTGGAGGGCCGCGAGGTCTCGCTGAATGGAGCCACCCAGATTCGTGCTGGTGTCATGCGCCCGGAGATAATTTCGACCGATCCGGAGCTGCTTCAAGAGTTGATCGACAAACCTCAAAAGGCAGAGGAAGATATCGAGGATGAAAACGAGGACGAGGACTTGGCCGGTGGCCTAGAACTGGGGACACCGATCAGGATAATCCGCGAACCCTATTTCGGGGAACTGGCCGAGGTTACGGGACTTCCTCCCGAGCTGCAGGTGGTTGAAAGTGAGACCCACGTACGGGTGCTCAACGCCAAATTGCAGGATGGCACGGAGGTTACCATACCGCGCGCCAACGTGGAGATCATAGAGAGCTGATCCTCGCCCAATACGTTGAAAGTGGTAGGGGGGCTTCGGCCCCCCTCCGTTTTGTGGGTGCTTACGTAACGTGCGGATGCCACGCGGGATCGTCGGTTGATAAACGGGTGCTCGTGGGGCCGCCATATCTGAGGAAAATGCGAGGCGAGGTCGCGACCCGGGAGAAGGAATTCTGGATGAGGCGTGATGGTCCGGGGGAGCCTGCCCAAGGTGACAAGACCCGATATTTGCCGAAGTTATGTGGCTTAAACGGGCTGGTGTGAAGTGAAAGTACCCGTTCTCAAGCGGGGAGATCCTTAGCATACTGGGACTACGACATGCCGTGTCCCGACGCGTGGTTTCGGCGGCAGACGTCAGCAGAGATGATAGTACGCAGGAGGAATCTTCTCGATAGGGTGGGAGATTGAGGCGCTGCGCGACGGAAGCGGCAGTAATTGGGGGAGTGTTCCCGATTGGCCGTTTCTCACTTCTACTTTGCCGCACGTAGACCGGCTGACGCTATTCCGCATTTCCGTCGGTGTGGGGGCGGGGCCTTGGCGTCACTTCCCGACTGATTGCTTTCGATGGAATCGCCCGGAGGAGGATTGATGGCCCGGGCGGTTGAATGACGTTTTGGGAGTGGTATGGATTTGGAGGTCCGATAATGGGTATCGACGAGCGGTCTCTGGATGCGTTTTTGGCGGATGAGCGCGTCGCTGAACGGATAAAGATAGAAGACTACCTGGCCGTCGCCGTCGGAGCCCGGCCGACGGGATCTATGATGGTGCCTGCCGAGTTGCCTTCCGGAGATGAAATGCGCGAGAAGATAGACGAGGTGTATGCCAGGAAATTCTATTCCGGCGGTGGACGGAGAGGTCTCCTGGGTTTCGTCGAGCGTACTCGTCTTAATCTAAGGAGGGTGCTGACCACGCCACTGGCCTTTAGGGCGGAGCTGATCCGTTCGGCCTTCGAAGAAGTGGTCGCGACTCACGAGGAGTACTTGGCCCTGAGGGAATGGGCCGAACGATTAGGTATGAA
>CAYLPL010000010.1:0-15170 GCA_964385545.1 uncultured Clostridia bacterium
TCTCCAGCGTTTCGGCCTGGCGAGATGGCGGCGGGATTACAAATCAGCCCACGAAGATGGGACCCAACACCAGAGCCACTACCGACATCAGCTTGATCAAGATGTTGAGCGCCGGACCGGCGGTATCCTTAAAGGGATCGCCCACGGTATCACCGACGACGGAGGCGGCGTGGGTTGGAGTTCCTTTGCCGCCCAGATGTCCGTCCTCGATGTACTTCTTGGCGTTATCCCAGGATGCTCCACCGGAGGTCATCATTATGGCCAATGCCACTCCGGACACCAGCGCGCCCGCCAATAGGCCGCCGAGGGCCTCAGCACCCAGCCATAATCCCACGGTAACCGGAGCCACCACGGCGAGGAGTCCTGGCAGCACCATCTCCTTGAGGGCAGCACGGGTACTTATATCAACGCAACGCGCGTAATCGGCGCGGGCTTCGCCCTCCATCAAGCCGGTGATCTCTCGGAACTGGCGGCGAACCTCTTCGACCATGAGGAAAGCGGCACGGCCCACCGCCTGCATGGCCATCGAGGAAATGAGGAACGGCAGCATCGCCCCGAGGAATAAACCAATTATGGTCTCGGCCCGCGTAACATCTATACTTTCGAGACCGACCGTGGTGGCGTAGGCGGAAAACAGGGCCAACGCCGTCAGGGCAGCGGAACCGACCGCGAAGCCTTTACCCATGGCCGCGGTGGTATTGCCCAGGGCATCCAGCCCATCCGTAACCTCACGAACGTGGCTTTCCATCCCGGACATCTCCGCGATGCCGCCGGCATTATCGGCGATCGGACCGTAGGCATCCACGGAAAGAGTCACACCGATGGTAGCCAGCATACCGACGGCCGCCAGGGAAATCCCGTAAAGCCCGGCCAACTGATGGGCGGCAAAGATAGCAGCCACGATTGCGACCACGGGCAAAGCAGTCGCCTGCATACCGATCGCGCGGCCGGGTAGGATGTTGGTCGCAGCCCCGGTTTGAGAGGCGCTGGCGATCTGAATTACGGGCGGGCCCGAGGTATAATATTCCGTGATGCCGCCGATGATCAGTCCCGCCAGCAGTCCGGCCAGGGTAGCGAAGAAGGGACCGAGTTCACCAAGCTGCCAGTTGGTTATGAAGTAGAAAGCCACTATCGCCAGCCCAGCGGCAAAATAGGTCCCGTTGCGTAATGCGGCCGCAGGGTTACTCCCACCTTTGACCCTAACGTATGCCACTCCGGCCAAAGAGGCCACCAACCCCGCCGCCACCAAGAAGAGCGGGAGGGTTACTCCAAGGGCACCGTAAGTAGTCAGGCCGATAGCCATGGCGGCGATAATTGATCCTACATATGACTCAAACAGATCCGCGCCCATCCCGGCGGTGTCTCCGACGTTGTCGCCGACGTTGTCGGCGATGGCGGCCGGGTTCCTGGGGTCATCCTCAGGAATACCGGCTTCCACCTTGCCGACTAGGTCGGCACCCACATCGGCGGCCTTGGTATAGATCCCGCCGCCTACGCGGGCAAAAAGTGCGATGGAACTGGCACCGAGGGCGAAACCGTTTATGATGCCCGGATCCCCGAAGAAGTAGTAGAGAATACCCAGACCGGCCAGTCCCAAAGAGGCCACCGAAATGCCCATAACGGCCCCCCCGGAAAAGGCGACGCTCAATGCCTCGCCCTGCGATCTGCTGGCAGCCTGTGCGGTGCGAACATTAGCCGACGTCGCGGCATGCATACCCACGTATCCGGCCGTGGCCGAAAAGACCGCTCCCAGGATGAACGATAATGCCGTCTGATAAGAAATCTGCCACGTCAACAGCGCGGCGACGACGACCACGAAGACCACCAGAGTACGATACTCGGTATGTAAAAAGGTCATCGCGCCCTCGTGGATCGCGTCCGCGATCTCTCTCATTTTCTCGTTGCCCGCGGGTTTACTGTTGACGCTACGGGCCAGTGCGTAGGCCATAAGCAACCCGATCGCACCGACAATCAAAGAAACAAACGTCACTAGTTCCCTTCCGGTGCCATCCCCCCATCTCGATTCTTGCTTCCGCGCCGAAATCCCGGGCGGCCCTGCCGGTTTTCCCGTTTTAGTTACTGCACTTCGCCCAATCCCAAAGCCTCCCCCGAGGCTGAACTGAGCAGATTTTCCTGCTTTCCAATCGCACTTTGTTTTTCGACTGTAGGCCGAGATATTAGATCTAAAACGGCACAGTCGCAAGAGATGGGTCATCCCTGACACGGGATGCGATCTAGCCACTTTCACCCCGCAACGAAAAACGCCCCACCACCGTCGCGGGAGGGGCCACCGGCTGAAGGCACTGTAGGCGAATCCCGTCGCTCGGTGCGCGGCCGCGCACCCGGAGTAAACTTTACCGGGCACCCCTTGGCCTGTCAACGATTTCAGAAATACTCCGGCAAGTGAGTTTCGCCCGGCGGCAAGAGCGCATGCAACAATCGCCAGTTTCTTCCCGGTATCTCCGCGTTACCGAAACGCACCAAGTCCGACAAAGAGCGATAACCAGTGATGAGTTGCGAGAGGGATCCGGCGCTCATCTGAACATCCGGAGGCTCTTCCGTATCGGAGACCAAGATGCCATCTGGGGATACTTCGATCAGGAATACACCGGCGGCGGCTGGGAAAAACCCGTCGGTGACGCGCAATACCGCTCGTCCGCGAACGCCCTCGGGAACCCGCAGCTTCCCCAGTATCGAGGGGATATCGGAGACCCGCACCATCACACCGGCCTCCCGAGTTGTCTCCGCGGCGGGTAACCACTCGAAGAGGGGATCCGAGATGGATGTGGTTAGATGAAAACGGTTTACCTGCGAGTCGTGGTTGGCAAGGAAGGCAAGGATCTTCCGGTAGCCCGCGACGTCGCGATAACCCATATCCCTGACTTCCAAGTCTCGATCCCACGGTTTGCATTCCGTGACCTTGTATGACACGTAGGCGTCGGCAACACCATCTTCTTCACGGCTAACGTAGACATATGGAGTCCGCTTCCAGCCCAAGAAGGTCTGGAGCCGCCAGTCCTCACGATCCCTGACGAGATTAAAGGAAAACGGACTCGTCCAGCGGTTACGCACGTCTTGGAGGTCGGGGACATCGCAGAGGGTAGCCGGGAAGAACTGTGCCCGCGGACGAGATCCCTCGAGCAATTTGCGAAACTCTGCCGTCTCCACCGTCAAGGACGAGTATTCGGCACAGGTCGCCCAGCCGAAGCGGGAATAGAATTCACGAGAGAAGGGCCAAAGCCCACTTAGGGAGAATCCGCGCTCCCGAAGCAGATGAAGCAATCTCTTCAGCATGTCGGCGACGTAGCCGCGCCTCCGATACTCCGGAGGAGTGGTGACGGAGGTTATGCCAGCCATAGGGAACTCCCGACCGCGCAGGCTCACACGAAAGGGGATGTAACCACAAGTCGAAGTGAGCCTATCGTCGACGAAGTAGCCGAATCGAACGAGGGTATCCGGATCCGGGCATCGTTCCCGGCGTCGCTTATCCCAATCCTCAAAATCCTCATCGAGCCCGAAGGCATAGTGGATGAAACGATGGTATTCTTCCATTTCTTCGGGTCTTAGTGGCCGGAGTTCGGTTCCGTCATTCATCATTCATCCCCCTTCCAGATCCAGATCATCGTACCGAAATGATCGCCCGCGCCGCAACGGAGATATCGGGGTTCTTCCCTCTTAAGGGCGCCCCGAGGTCCTGGACCCTGAAGCAGGGAGTTCGCTCGATCCGCGGAATAATATACTTAGGATGGTGAGGACATGGATATCGAACGCTTCGCACAAAAACGCAATTACGAAATCGTCCGGTATTTCTCCAGCAAGAAGAACCAGGTGGCGCTGGTACATAGGGACGGCAAATACGAGGTGCTCAAAGGCTTCGTAGAATCGGATATCGACGCCGCCTACCGGGAACGCGTAGGCCTCGTCATGGCGCGGGAATCCGGTGTCGCCGTTCCCATGGTTCGAGGATGCTGGTACAACCGTATCCTCCTTTTGGAATACATAGAAGGCAAGAACGTCGCGGATCTCACACCGGGGGAGCTCCCCGAGGTAGCGCCCGCACTCGCCCGCTGGTTTGCGCGGCTTCACTTCGTCAAAGGAGGGCCCTCGGATACGCGATTCGTGCACGGTGATACCATATTGCGCAATTTTGTGCTTATGCCCCGGGGAGGCGTGGCGGGGGTCGATCTCGAGGAGTGGGAGTGGGGAGACCCAGCCCGCGATCTCGCCGAGATAGTCGCCTCGGCACTCACCATGGATCCCCCATTCACGCCAGAGGCGGTGACCATGGCGCGGCGGTTGCATAGGGAGTACATATTGATGGCTCCCAATCCCGGAAATGCCAGGTTACAGCGGGAAACGGTTCACGCCCTGGAACGAATCATCGAAAGGAGACCGAAGCATTCCGAACTCCTCAGGGAAGGTATGGAGGAGATGCTTGCCCACAGGAGACCCTTCGGACGCTGAGAAACGGACCACCCGCACCGATTACACCCATAAGGCATCGACATAGATCCCGGTCACTGCGATCGCCCGCGCGCTGCGATGGGCCATACGTCGATGACCGTGTCTCCCTCGCAGACGAAGAAGTGATCGTGGAGATTGACGTTGGTGCAGCAGTGGCCCACCACGACCTTTAGTCTGTCGCCCGGTCGCAGCTGGCGGGCATCCTCCGAACGCAAGCCCAGCTGGGCGTGTTCCTCCGAGAGATGGATTATCTCAACACCCACGGGCTCAACTATCACCGGAGGCACCTGATCCACGCTTACGCTCTTCAACCCCATGTCGGCCACAACCAACTCTTCTTCGTGGCGCGCCGTCACCGTGGTCAAAAGGTGCAAAGCCGGGGGAAAGCCTTCCACGGTGGCCAGGTAGTTGGCATCCATCAATACATAGGATCCGGCTTCGACCTCGGTGATTCCGGGATAATTCCCGGTAACGGTGTAGGTACCCGTGCTACCGGCACTAACCAGGGGAACTTCCAGTCCCCTTTCGCGAAGCATCTCAGCGGCCTCGATAAGCCGCGGAAGGGATAGATTCACGACCTCGGCTCTACGCCGTGGATCTTTCTCTCGGAGGGCATGGCCCTCGTATGCAATCACCCCGGCGAAGGATAGAAAGTCGTCCTCTTGGAGAGTTTGGGCCAGTTCGAAGGCGTCTTCGAGTTCCCTGACGCCACCGCGGCGCAGCCCGATGTCCACCTCCACCACGGCCGGGACAACCACGTCCCAATCCCGCCCAGCACGGGCCAGTTCTGCAACCCGTTGCGGAGCGTCCACTGCCGGCATAACCTGAGCACCGGTGTACCGTATCAGCCGGGCCAGACGATCGGCCGTCCTCGAACCCACCAGCTGATTGGCTATTAGTATGCTCTCTATTCCGGCGGTGGCCATCACCTCCGCCTCCCCGAGTTTTGCACAGGTTACCCCAACAGCACCGTGCGCGACCTGCAAAGCGGCTATCTGAGGACACTTGTGGGTCTTGGCGTGGGGGCGCAGGTCGGCGTCTCGTTCATCGAAATACTCGGCCATGCGCACCACGTTGGCACGCAACTGCCCATAATCTATCAAAAGAGCCGGCGTATCGATATCGTCTACCCTTCGACCCAGGTGTGAACGGTCATTTGGGTACAAAGATCTCTCCTCCCATCCGTAGCCTCAGATAGTCTTTAGATCCAATACGATCTCAACTCCGGACACCAGTGATTGGACGATTGGACAGTATCTATCGGTAAGCTGCAGCAGCTCGTCCAGTTCCTCCTCGCTCACCTCCGGCGCAATGACCTCGAAGGTCACCAGAATGTGTTCGAAAACCTCAGGTGCCGCTTCGGCCCTTCTGCCGGTAACCTCGATGGAAATCGCCTCGACTTCGAAGCCGCGCTCGGAGACGAACCGCAAAAAAGTCTCCCCGGCGCAGCCCGCCACCGACGCGAGGAGATATTCCGTGGGTCGGGGATCACTTTCGGCCATTCCGATACGCTCCCCGGAGCTCGTCTCGGCCTCGATATCCCGCTCGCCGACCCAAATGGCCTGAACATTCATCACTTCACCCGGCAATCATCCTCGCCCCTTTCCCGGCCCGAATGGAAATCGGAACCGCCGTCCTTCCCTCAGCAATTCTGATAGTCCATCGGGATATCCTTCCGAAGATGGGAGACAGACTGGCGTGCCCGGGGGTTTCTTCGGGGTCTACGTGTGAGTGAAGATCGGCTCCACTGTGGAACCTATAGCCGCAAGTTGCGCAAGGCACGGTGCCACAATAACGCTACCATCAACGCACCCAATCCCATGGTCAAAAGCGCCGGGGTCCAAATCGGTCCTCTCGAGATCAAAAGGGCACGGCGCAAAGCCTCGAAGGACCAGTAATTCGGAAACGGATACAGCGCGGGAAGCCAGCGATCCGGCAGGAACATCCCGGCGATGGGTATGAGGGTATATGGAAGGGCAATCACCTTCGTCAAAGCGATCGCCCCGAGCTGACTGGAACTAAACACCCCGAGGACGTAGCCGAAGGCGACCGTTAGCATCAATGAAAAAGCCAGGGCCAAGACCACGCTCCCCTGCCCGGTGACGGCGGGACCCAGCACTATGGCCAGGACTCCCATCCCCAAAATGAATGTAATCGCTGAACCGAGTACCGCTCGCGCAAAGAGATACTCGACTGAGCGCAGGGGAGTAGCCGCCAGGGCCTCAATGTAACGCGATTCTCTATCGTCCACAATGCCCAAGCCCATAACGAATCCGCCCACGCTGATACACAAGACGACCAACATGATCGCCGCATACTCCGCCGTGGGCCACCCCTCTCCACCGCTTTGCACCATCTCGAATTGTACAGAAGTCCCGCCGCCAGCCATTATTTCGGGAACCCAGGAGGCTATTCGCACAATGTATGCCGGTTCGTTACCCTCCGCGATGACGGATATGCTCTCCGTTACCCGAGCCAAACCCACCACGTCATCTACCTCCCGGACCCGCGCCCGTAAACCCTCCGGTCGGGATACCCTTTCCACGTGAAAATGCTCCTCGAGTTGGATCTGTTCCCTCTCGGTAACCGAAGAATCCACCGCCACGGTGATGCCCCCACTTTCGAGGGAGGGCACCATCAAGCGCACCGCCACGGCCATCACTAGAGGTACAACGACGACATAAGTGAGGATATTTTCGCGCATGATGTGCAAAAGATCCCGAAAGATCAAAGAACGCAGGCGGCCGAGCATCTTCATACCTCCATCTGAAACCGGGTAGCCAAGACTCTATGAGCCCAAGTGGCGAAAATGATGAGGCTACCGGTCAATAGCAGCCAGGACCCGTGCACAATATCCTCCCGACCGGTGGGGAATAGGATCTCCCTGAGGCCGAAGACTAACGGATGGGTCGGGATGAATCGCAGACCGGGAATTGTCACCGAGGGGGAAAGATAGACAAGGGCGGGTAACCCGAGGGCCAGGGATATCCCTATCATCGGGTAGATGAAATCCGACAGACCATCAAAATGGGTGGCCAGGGCCAATCCCGCGGACGTGATGGCCGCACTACCCAGCAGTATCAACCCCATGGAAGCCACGTATCCCGAATCGGGACCCAAAGTAGTCACGTAGAGTAATGTCCCGTAAACCAGGGTTAGTATGGAGGTCGCCACCAGCTTGGAACCAAGATATATCCATGCTCCCCGGGGCGTGACGCTGTACGCCTTGACCGTGCCCTCAGATTTTTCGGTGAACACCATCACCGTCGCGAGGAATAATCCCACTAACGCGACCTCCAGGCCCAAGAACATCGGCACCATGCTCAAGTTGAACGGCGGCCTCTCCCCGGGTATCCCGATCGAATTAACGGGTAGACCAAAGTCGCCTTCGACACTCCGACGGCTTAGCCCCTCTCCCAACGCCTCAAGCGCCCTCTGTTCCCTGCGCGATTCCCCACCCTGGAGATGGACAGTTACGAAGGTAGAATCCCCATGCCCTTCAAAAACCAATCCCCTGGCGGCGGGGTCAGTCTCCATCGCCGCCCGGAGTTCATCCTCGTTTTCGAGGCGAATCAAAGTGGCGTCGGTGATCTCCTCCAAAGACATCTCCCCTGATTCGTCAACGAGATAGATCACCATGGACGGAGGGAGAGCGCCGGGGAGGGCAAAGCGAATCAACGCTATTAGCAACACCGCCACCACCAAAGTGGCCGCGACGAAGCCACTGCGGTACATCACCACCAGATCGGTCCGAAGCCGCGACACGAACGATTTGAGGGTCACCTGGACAGCCCCCTGCCCGTCAACTCGACGAAAACCCGGGCTAACGATGCTTCCAAAGAATGCACCGTTTCAACCGCTCCATCCCGCAGGAGCCGGTTCAAATACGCCAGGTCTTCGCCAGACTCCAAAGAGAGGACCTTCCGCGAGAGAGCCTCTCCGAGGCGATACTCGACCTCGACACTCTTTTGACCGAAAAGCATCTTCAGATTCCGTGGCGTATCGATGGCCACCAACTCCCCCTCGTTGATGAAGGCCACACGGTCACAAAGCTCTTCGGCCACCTGCATATCGTGCGTCGCCAAGATTATGGTCGCTCCGCGGCGTTGCTCGTCCCGGATGACTTCCCTTATCTGACCCGCAAAACCCGGATCCAAGCCAGCGGTCGGCTCGTCCAAAAACAGGATATCGGGCCGATGCATAATGGCGCGGGCAAATACCAGTCGCCTCTTCATGCCCTTCGAGTATTCTTCGGTTCGTCGATGCGCCGCATCACTCAAACCCACCAGATCCAAAAGCCCACCGATAGATCTGATATCCCGAGAATAGAGACCGGCGTGAAAACGCAGGTTTTCCAGCCCGGTAAGACGCGAGTAAAGGTTGGGATGCTCGAAAGACACTCCAATGCGATCGAAAAATGCCTTTCCCAGGTCCTTCAGCGAGACGCCATCATACAATACGGCATCGCGAAAAGTGGGCAATAAGCCGATCATGCAGTTTTGCAAAGTACTCTTGCCGGCACCACTGGGCCCCAATACGCCCAGGGTTTCGCCCGTTTCTACCAAGAACGATACGCCGCGCAGTGCCGGCTGAGAGGCACCGGGGTATCGAAAGGTCAGATTCCGTATGGCTATCATCTAGCCTGATCCCTTCTTCGAGGTCACACCCAGTCCGGACTCAATCAGGGACATCATTTGCTCTATGGCCTCCTCTAGGGCATCGGACGCATCATCCCCGGCAGATCCCATGTCCTCCCATTCCTTCCGGTGACGGCGAAGCAAGTAGCTCCCGAATTCCGAAAGCAGGGTGTTGATGAAGAAGACCGCCAAATCGACGGATACGTCGGTACGAATGCTGCCGGCTTCGTGGGCGCTCTCGACGAGCTGTCGCAAGAATCTTTCGGACCTATCTTTCAGTTGCGGAAAAATCTCGTCCCGCACGGGACTATTGATGAATCGGGTTGCCAGTCTGTGATAGGTAGGATTGTCGCGCACGTAAAGGCTTCCGGCCTCGAAGAGCGTCCTCAGGTCTTCGAAAAGATCCTCCCCGGAGATTTCTACAGATCGTGCAAAGTACTGCATCTTGGCGTCAGCAGCCAGCTTCAATAGGTAGCGATACAGATCCAACTTGTCCTCGAAGTATTGGTAAATGCTCCCCTTCGCGATCCCGGATTCTTCTGCGATAGCGGCGACAGACACCCTCTCGTAAGGCCGCGCAGCGAAAGCCCGCAGCGCGACGTCGAGTATCCGCTCTCGTTTTTTCTTGGGCAGATTGAAGAAAGTCCGCTTCGGTATCGGCATCACCTCCCGCGGATATTATGACCGTCGGGTCATGCAACCTGGTAACCGTAGTATCTCCGCCCGGGCAAGCCTTGTCAATATGAGGCGATAACGAAGACAATCGCCACTGTAGTTCGGAAATCGAAAGATCTCCTTAACGAAACGGCCGAGAGTTGATAGGCTATATGTAGAAATGGATAGTGTGCGGACAATGACCGTCCGGGAGGAGCAGGTGTCACCGAATGTTCGTCGTCGATTGGACCTTAACATTGATAATACTGTTTTCCATATATGCGGCTTCCATCGGGATCTTCGGTCTGTGGGATTCCGGAAGAAATACCCCGACCAGGGATCCGCGAAACCGATTCGCCGTGGTAATTCCGGCGCATAATGAAGAGACCGTGATTGAACCCCTGCTGCAAAACCTTCGGGAGCAGAAATACCCCCGTGATCTTTTCGACATCTACGTCGTGGCGGATAACTGCGATGATGACACCGCCGCGCTAGCCCGCCGGGCAGGTGCACACGTACTCGAGCGATTCTCCGAAGACAAAAGGGGTAAGGGCCATGCCATACGATATGCACTGAAACACCTGGGATTCATAGGTGAGAACGTCTCCACCATTTACGATGCTGTAGTACTCTTCGATGCGGACAACCTCGTTGATCCGAAGTTTTTAGGTGTAATGAACGATCGATTACTGGCCGGAGAACACCTCGTCCAGGCCTTCCTCGATAGCAAGAACCCGACGGACACCTGGATCTCGTCCGCCTACAGCCTGCTGTTTTGGCTCAACTGCCGCTACATGATGCTGGCGCGCTATAACCTCGGCTTAAGCGCCGCTTTCATGGGAACGGGAATGTGCATATCCGCCCGGGCCCTAGCTGATGTCGGCTGGAACGTGGAGACCCTCACCGAAGATTTGGAGTATTCTTCGATGGCCGTCCTACACGGTTATCGAACTCATTATGCACACGAGACGCGAGTCTACGACGAGAAACCCCTGACCTTCATCGCTTCCGTGCGCCAGAGGTTGCGATGGGCCCGGGGACAGTTCGCCGTCGCCTTCAAGTACATGATTCCACTCATTCGTTCCGGTCTAAAGCGGTACTCTCCCGTGCAGGTGGAGGCGGGATTGCGTCTGGCGCAGCTTTTCGTATTGCTTTCTGCCTCGCCCGTTTTCCTACTTTACAGTTACCTCGGTGCCGGGGAGACCTGGGGTATTGCGGGTAGCCTGCTGGAGGCGATTCCTTACTTCCCGGACGCGTTAATCATACTCCCGTATACCGTTATGGCGGTCGCGGCCATCGTCGACAACCACCCGGTAGAATCCTATTTCTACGCCCCCCTGTATCCGGTTTTCACCTTCAGCTGGTTGCTTATACTCGTCGCCGGCCTGATGACGATGCAAAACGACAGCTGGATGCCGACCGAACACAACAGGGCCCTGGATTTGGACGAAGTGAAACAACCGGAGATCTTGGACATCGAACCTCGCGATGCCATCGCGCAACACGAGGCTCGTATCGCCATGGCCGGGGGATTCTCGGGAACCAACTGGCATTGACGATTGGGATGGAGGTTTCCTCCATCCCCACGAGCGTCAAAGCGGCACCGGAGCAAAGGGCTTACGGATGGTTATCCGAGTGTCCTTCCAATTCGATGAGCCTGCGCTCCAGGTCATCGATCCTCTCTCGCAGACGATCCATCTGTTCCCTTTCGCGGACGGATGCGTCGACGGCCGCGGTCGTGGCTTCAGTGGTATCTTCCCCACTGTCGTCCCGTTCGGGCGAAACCCTTTCCCCCTCACAAACCCGATCATCTTCGGGCGTAGTGACGCGACGATCCCGCAAGAACAGTATGATGGCCAGTACTATTAACGCGTAGGCGGCCAAACGAATGACTAGCGATACGACTCCTATTATCTGGAGTGCGGATACGCCGAACCATCCGAAGGGGCGGAAGACCTCGTAAAAGCTCCTCCCGATTATGGAAGTCAAACCATCCAGGGGATCCGCCAGCGCGATGGGCGGAAACGAGAAGAATCCGGCGACGAGAATGAGCAACCCGCCAAGGAATCTGCGCAACTTTATCCCTCCAAAGATGTGCTGAGTGGTTCGGGCCTGCTATTCTATTCTCCCCGGGACCATGTTATCCCTCGAGGATCCCTTCGAAGGTTTAGGAACTCCGGCCGGAGAAAAGGTAGTCAACGTAGCGTGATCGATGCCGAGGGACCCCGGGCGGGAGGGCGCCTTGAATCGCGAAGACAGTACACGAATCGTCTTTTCAATTCGTCGAAAAGGCCCCGGGGACCTCACACCCGACGGGCCACGGGTATTCGCGCATACGCTCGTCTGCTTCGCGGCGGTCGATGATCCCGTATTCGACGATTCCCGCGATGCTTTACCCATCGGGAATCAAGAACCGTTTCAGTCTTACCCTCACCGCGGTACCTGGGACTGCGGGGAATTTGTCGGGCTGTGCCCGGCGGGGGCCTTGAGCAACGGGGGTAAAGATATTGAGTGTGTCGGGCGTACCTGCGCGAGGTGGAGCTGCCCATCGTAGGTTGCCGCCACGGATTTCCCCACTGTCCCTGTGGAAAGTGTCACGTAGGAGTACCCTGGGAATCCGACATACCCGCTGGGTGATTCAAAGCGACGACGTCCCCGACGTCACCTGTTTCACGATCGAAAACCAGCACGCATGTGGAGGTGTACACGTGAAGGTCATCACCGTAGATCCCGAAGTATGTACTGGCTGCAAGGCATGTGAGATGGCCTGTTCCTTCGCCCATACCGATACCTTCAGCCCGGACCTATCCAGGATAAAAGTAGCCAAAGACGAGCACCGAGGGCTGGATTTCCCGGTGGTGTGCCGGATGTGTTACCGTCCGGCCTGTGTACAGATTTGTCCTACCGGGGCCATTTATCGACGGGACACCGGGACGATCGGACTACATACTGATCTTTGCTCAGGATGCGGACTTTGCATCGAAGCCTGTCCCCACGCTGCCATAAGCATGCACCCGCGCGATGGAATACCCCTTATCTGCGACCTCTGCAAGGGAGATCCCCAGTGCGTGAAGCGGTGCATGACCGGAGCCCTCCGTTACGAGGAGCGCTCGCAAGCCGAGTCCCGGCAGAGACATCGTCTGGCCGGGAACCTTTGGGGGACGGAGGAATCGCCATGAGAGAAGAGAACGCGGGGCGGCTGTTGCGCATAGATCTGTGCGAGGGATCCTGGGAGACGGAAGGGATTCCCGAGTCCCTAATGAGGCAATTCATCGGTTCCCGCGGCCTAAACATGTACCGGATATTCCGGGAGATTCCCCCTGGCACCGACCCCTTGGGCCCAGAAAACAAACTGGTTTTCGGCACCGGACCGCTCAACGGCACTCTATTCCCTGGTGGCCGCTTCAACGTGAGTGCCCGTTCCCCACAGACGGGTCTCGTCGGCGACTCGAACGCCGGGGGCTTTTTCGGATCGGAGATGCGTTTCGCCGGATGGGATCAAATCGTTTTGGAAGGTCGTGCCGAAAACCCGGTATTCGTGTTCATCGAAGACGATGATGTACAGATCCGGGATGCCCACCATCTGTGGGGCCTCGATACCTACGAAACCCACCGCGCCATCAGAGGCGAGCTCGGCGATCCGGAAGTACAGATCGCCTGCGTCGGTCCGGCGGCGGAAAATGGAGTTTTGTTCTCGGGCATATTCTCCAATCTGATCCGTGCGGCGGCCAGGACCGGCATGGGCACAGTCCTGGCCTCCAAGAATGTTAAGGCCGTGGCAATCAGGGGCCACAGACCCGTCGAAATCGCAGATCCGGATGGATTCCGACGCGCCATGAAGCCGATAGACGAATACATCGTCAACCATCACGAGTACGAATCCCGGCGTCTTCTCGGTACGACCCGGTTGGTGACATCCCTAAATGCCATGGGTATCCTAGTGACGCGACATCACACCACGGGATACTTCCCCGCGGCCGACCGGGTCAGCGGCGAGAGGTTGGCAGCGGAGTTCAATGTCAAAAACCGGGCCTGTGCGGCCTGTACCGCTCCCTGCAGCAGGCGATACGTGGTGAGCGACGGCCCTCACGCCGGACTGGCCTCCGAGGGCCCGGAGTTCGAGCCCCTGGGCGCCTTTACCGCCAGGGTGATGAACGATGATCTCCCCCTGGCTTTGGAGGCGGTGGATAGGTGCAACCGATACGGCATGGATGCGCTCGCCACCGGGGAGGCCATCGCCATGATGATGGAGTTGAATGAACTCGGGATATTTACCTCCGAGGAAGCGGAACTGGATCTCTCCTGGGGCAATCCGGACACCATCCTGCGCCTGATCGACGATATAGCATATCGCCGTGGCCTGGGGGATTTCCTGGCGGTCGGTGCGGCCAAAGCGGCACAACGAATCGGCAGCGGAGCCGAAGAGTATGCCATGCATATCAAGGGCTTGGAACTCATCCAGGCCGACCCCCGCGGACTCAAGGGCTACGGACTCGGCTTTTGTGTCGCAAGCCGCGGAGGGGATCACCTACGTGCGGAGCCTTTCTTCGAGTTGAGCGAGAATGCAGAAGAGGCTAAGCGACGTTTTGGAACCCCGAAGGCGGCCTTCCCGGGAGAGTTCGAGGGGAAGGGCAAACTCGTGCGCTACTTCGAAGACTGGTGCGCTGTGATCGATAGCCTCAATGTCTGTAAGAATATCGCGGTTTGTATGGAAGCCCTGCCCTTCGAGGGGATCGCCGAACTCCTTCGCGTAACTCGGGGTTGGGACCTTAGCCCGCAGGAAGTGCAACGAGCTGGCGAAAGGATAATCAATATCGAGAGAGCATTCTGTATGCGCGAGGGCATTTCTCGCAAGGACGACAGGCCACCCAAAAGATTCCTCGAGGAACCTTTACCGGAGGAATGCGGGCCCTCGGCCGGCATGGTTTTCGAGCTGGAACCCATGTTGGATGAGTATTACCAGGCCCGAGGCTGGGACCTGCGAAACGGATGGCCCACTCGATCCCTCCTCAAGGAACTGGAACTCGATTACGTCGCTGCGGATCTTAGGGAAACCGGAGTGGAGATCTCTTAGATGCCCGACCGAACGGAGGACACCATTGCGAAGGATATCGCCGTGAGTGCGCGACTTTTGGGATTAGCCGCCCTGAGAACCGGTACCGATCGAATGGATTTTAAATTTGGAGCAAAATCTCACCCCACGGTAGGTAAAGTGCTCGGGCTTATCGAAGAAGATATTTCCACCGGTCCGGCCGATGCCGTGGTGAACGCCGGCATCGAGGTCGGCCATTTGGTGTACCTTCGCCGGGCCGGATGTACCCGCAGTATCGCTCTTATGGGCGGCCGCGAAACACCTTTGTCGGACGGAGACGAATTGATCCTGGTCCATCGTTTCACGGGCGGATGAGAATCCCA
>CAYLPL010000011.1:0-15015 GCA_964385545.1 uncultured Clostridia bacterium
CACCTCGGAATCCAGGGCAACCTCTTCCGGGTCGGGCAGGTCCCCGGGGATCTGCCTTTCCAGCTCGCCCTCTTCGGTGTTGAGGGGCTCATCTAAAGAAAACGCCATTCCGCGGCTGCGGCGGCGCAGGAAGTCGAGACAGGCGTTCTTGGCTATTCGGTAAACCCACGTAGAAAAGGTCGAGTCACCGCGAAAGCGAGGAAGCGAGGAGTAGGCCTTGAGAAATGTCTCCTGGGTAATGTCCCTCGCGTCCTCGGAATTGCCCAGCATCCTAAAGGACATATTATAGATGCGCCCGTCGTACTCCTCGACCAGGGTTTCGAAGGCCGAGACGTCTCCCGAGCGCGCAAGATTCACCAGACGTTCTTCATCATCCAACGCCATCCCCCCGGTTCATCTGAAAACCGTATCGGTGATTAAACCGCATACAGTATAGCAAAGGTGCCCCTTGGCGACCACGACCGCGACGGGGGCTCTGCCCCCGACGAATCTGCATGTCCTCAATGACGAGGCCCTTCGCCGCGACCGCCCGACATCTCCTCCATCACCGGGTCGCAGTCTTTGCCCTCGTCATCGGTCTCGAGGATCTCCCCTACGAGACGCAGAAGGTCCTCGGGCTTACTGTCCGCCGATCGATATCTGGCGTGAAGATAATCCCAAAGCGCGGCCGTAAGGTTGGTCTCCCGGATGACGAAGGCAATGTTCGGAGGCCGAACCCGCACGATTACCGCGCCGACGCCCTCCTTCACGTAAAGGGCGCGATCCGGCGCCCGATCTGCTCGATCCAATGCGACCTTGTAACCGTCGAAGCGTCGCATCGTCTCCACCATATTGTTCAAATGCGCCGCCAATTCGTCGCGATGGTAACGAAAGGCCGAGACGTCTTCCAATCCGGCGAACCCCGCCCTCACCCCGCTCGATAGAACCTGGTCCATGCAGGGCACAGAAAAGATCTCGGAGAAGCTTCGCGTTCTAAGGTGGTCCTTAAACACTGCCTGCCTGTTCCTCAAGCTATCGAGCAAGGCGGACTTATCCAAGACACCCGACCTCTCGATCATGGTCCGAGCCACCTCGGGGGGCATCGTGGCAAGCGAGGGATAGGGTGCCGCCAGGAGCGCGTCGGCCGGTTCCCTTTCCAATTCTGCCAGGGTGTGCAGGTACTGCCATACATCGCGCGGCGTGAAGATCTCCATCAGGGGCCGGCACAGGGCCAGGTAGGCGGATATCTCCCGGGCCAGGCCATCGACCGCCCCGGGGTCGATGGTCAAAAAGGTCGGCCCATCTTCGGTTCCTTTAACCGAACTGGACGTCAGGGCGACGATCCCGGGGGCCACGAAGAGGGTCCTGCCGAAAATGCCGTCGCGCTTCCTGGGATAATAATACGGCTCTATGGAACCCGTCATATAAAGCGGCATCCAGCGTTCCAGGGCCTCCAGCATCTCCGCGAAATTGCGGCTTACCGTGTGGACGATCTTGATTCGCGTCCCGCGTCCGATCACCGTGGCCAAAAGACTGGCCCAGCGCCGCGAAAAGGACGGATCGTCCGTGAGCCAATCCAACGCCTCGTCGCTGTAAAGCAGCAACGACTCCGGCTTTTGGTGGGCGGCGACCCTGTCCAGGAAGGCCAAGACCGCCCTCCTCTTGCCGCTGATCCCGTGCTCCACCATCACCGACGCTCGGGATGCGTCGGAAAGGAGCACTTCGCTGCGCGGACCCTGGGGGGCAGTCTCGGTCATCATGTCAGGCTGAGATGTGGCCTCCGGTAGCCGAAGCTCGCCGGGGAAGTCCTCCTGGTTCAACCATTCGTGCAAATATTCAGAAAGGCGTTCCGCAGGACCCAAAGCCGATACGGGCCTGCGGAGGAGGCCACTCAGGACTTCTCTTTGGTAATCCTCGGAAACGGCCCGTGCGAGGTGGGAGGCGACGGCTTCCAGGTACTGGGCATTCTTCGACGGAACTCGCTCTCCGCGGCGAAGGCGACTGATGTAGGAAGGATCCAAGGATACGCCCCGTGCCAGGGAACTGTTGCTCGTTGCGGTAAGATTCATGAGCAAATCCAGTTTTCTTCCGAACAAGCCCCGACACCCCCTGTCTTTATAACAAAGCGGGGTCCCACCTTCAATACCTGGGCACCGATTGTGACTGTTATTTGGCAATGACACCCGACCAAAATCGCGCTTCTTTACCCTTTCGAAAGGTAGAATTCTTTACAGATGATGAGATACCGCACCCGCGTTGGGCCCCTCGCGATATGATTGGGATTTTGGGCTTCGGTTTTCTGATCTGGACAACGACGCTACCCGGGAGGAATGACATGAACCACAAATCACTTTCCGTATCCTTGATACTCGTACTGCTGATATCGGTTTCTTTGGGGACAACCCATGCCGCGCCCGCCGAAGAGGAATTCCTCTGCCAGGTGGACGACGACACCTACACCTCCTTCGCCGACGCTATCGCCGCAGTGCCCGACGGAGGCACCATAACCGCATTGCGCGACTTCACCCACACGGAACCGGTGACGCTGGCGAAATCGCTGATCATCGATACTGACGGCCATGAGATCAATCTCTCCGTCTCCTCTGGAAATGCCCTGAAGGTAATGAGCGGCGCAGAACTCCAGCTGGCCGGCGGAGGCGACCTCAACCTGATCGCCTCCCAATCCGCGGGAACCGCTCTGCAGGTCACCGACGGAACGGCGACGGTATCCAACGTGTCCGGCATTTCTTCCGGCTCGGCTACCCCCGTCACCGTCTACGGATCGACGAGTGACGTAACCATCACCGGCGACGTTTACGCCGCCGGAGCCACGGCAGAGGCGGTCTTCATCTCGGACGGCAACACCCACGTGGGTGGGGACGTCGTATGCGAAAATGGTGGTGCGGTCTTTGTCACGGCGGGGACATTGACGATCGAAGGCGACGTTACCTCTCGCGGCGATGGCAGCACGGGCGTCCTGGCCTCCGACGGCACGGTAACTGTGGAGGGTAGGATAATCGCCGACGTGTATGTGCGCGCGGGTGGAACGACTTTATCTGAGGAAGAGGGTGTACTCGAAGGAGACTACCGCGTGTACTCGGGAGGATCGGCCACGGTCCGGGTTCGGACACGACCGGCCTTCAGGGTCGGAACCGAGGAATTCCTAACCCTCGACGAAGCCCTGCTCGGCGCCTCCGACGGAGATACCATCGAGGTAGTTAACGATTACACCCACACCGACGGTGTCGCGGTATCCGGGATTTCTTTGACGTTCGATACGGCGGGCCACAAGCTGAGGATCGACAACCCCTCGGGATGCGCCCTGCAGGTAACCTCGGGAGCTTCGATCGACCTGGTCGGAGAGGGGCAACTCGACGTCACCGGGGACGGACCCGATGGTCACGGGGTCCACGTGGACGGCGCCGGATCGTCGGCCACGGTGAGTAACGCGACCGTCCGGGATTCCGGAAACCAGGCCCACGCAGCTTACGCCACGAACGGGGGTACCATCACCGTCACGGGCGATGCCGAAACCAAAAATGAGAACATGAGCACCCATTGCCGGGCTGCCCAGGCGGAGGGTGCCAACTCCTCGATCAGCGTGGGAGGCGACGCGATATCGGCGAAAAGCCAGGGCGTCTATTGTACAGAGGGTGCGCATATATCCGTCGCGGGGGACGTAAGCTCTCACTACGACGGCGTATACGCATCCGACGGTGCCACCGCGACGGTCGGGGGTTCGGTCACGTCCGTCGATAATGCAGTCCAGGTCGGCGAAGCGGCTTCGGCCACCGTCGACGGCAATTGCACTTCTACCGCCAGCAACACCGCCACCGTCAGTGTGAGCGGTGCCGATTCTTCCGCCACCGTCGTGGGGGATGTAATCGCCCTTGGCGCTTCCGGCAAGGGAGCCACCGTCGGCAACATGGCCACGGTCACGATCGAAGGTGACGTCAGCGCCCCAGACGGCACCGGAGCGTTTTTGACGGGAGGCTCTTCCATAACGCTGGAGGGAAACGTGGAGGCCAACCAGTTCCTGATGATCCAAGGGGTCGCCTTCGATCCCCCGGATGCGGAGGCCACCACCACCCGCGAGGGCTACCAGACCTACACCGACGGCTCGAGTGTCGCATGGGTTGCCCTCCCCCGGGTATGCTCCATCGATTCTCGGGAGTTCACCAGCCTGGGAGATGCCCTGTCTGCCGCCACGGACGGGGAGACGATAACGCTCCTCGCCGACATCGATCGGGACCGGGGTATATCGATCGCGGATAAGTCCGTGACGTTTTCTCTCGGCGGATTCACGCTCAATGTCACCAACAATGCGGCTTCGTCACCGATACCGGCGCTTGAGGTAGGCGAGGGAGCCGCCCTGCACGTCGAGGGCGGCGGTGCTGGTACTCTCACCGTCACATCGCATCTCGAAGGGCAACCCGCCGTCCACGTCCTCGCCGGGGCCGAAGCAGAATTAAGCGAAGTTAACTCCCTGGATACGGGCGCCGGGGCAGTGTGCGCGGGGGGCTCGATCCGGATCGCCGGCGACATATCTAGCCCCTCGGCTATCGGTGTCGACGTGAGCGCCGGGGGTGCGGTAAGCGTGGACGGAACGATCACGGCGGACCAATACCTCCGGCTGAATGGTTCCCTGCGATCCGAGGGCGAATACGACCGGATAGACTCCGGATACTACCGGTACACCGACGGTTCCAACGTGGTGGACGTGGCGGTAGACCAGTGCATCATCCCGGGCTGCTCCACGGCCCTCGATGACGGCGGTTTCGTGGATTTTGTGGACGTCGACGGTGTCAGGTATTATCACGTATCGACCCCGGAACAGCTTGCCCATGTGGCGGATCATTTGGACAAATCCTTCCTGCAAACGGCTGACATCGACCTGACCGGCATAAGCTGGGCCCCCCTGGGGTTGACCTACGAAGACGCGTTTTGGGGAAACTACGATGGAGACGGTCACGCCATCTTGGGACTGTCTGTCGACCAGAACACGGTGGCGCACAATCACTCGGGCGGCCTCTTCGGCTTCCTCCGGGGCGGCGCTTCGGTGAAAAACCTGACGGTGAGCGGTGACGTGAGCTATCGTTGTTCCTGGTATGCCACCGCGACCTATGTCGGCGGCATAGCGGCCGCGGCCATAGCCGAGGGAGATTCATCACCCCTAATCGATAATTGTTCCTTCCGTGGCAACGCATCCTCCATCGCCGACCTCACGGTCTCCGGCAACTCCATGCAGGCAGTGGCCGGGGGCATCGTCGGCATGATCCGCGGGGGAACCGTCAGGAACTGTTCCGTCGATTCGGGTACCATCTCCGCCGAAAAGACCGGCCTGCCCTCGGATAATACCTACGCATACGCGGGGGGCGTGGCCGGCAGCGCGCAGGATTCCCAGATCCTAAACTCCTACGTCGGCGAAGAAGCGAACGTCGACACATCCGGTGCAGCCAATATCTTCTCCGGCGGCATTGTCGGACAGGCCACGGGCGAATGCGACATCGCGGCCACCTATTTCACAGGGGAGGTCTCCGCGGACGAATTGCCGGGCGCTGCCCGGTGGATAGGCGGCATTTGCGGCGGAGCTTCGCAGACCACCGAAGTATCTGGTTCCCACTGGAACGCGGACTGCGCTGCCGATCTCGGCGTCGGCGACCAAGAGCAAACCCGCGATGACGGCGCACTCTCTCCCTCCCAGATGAAGACATTGGTCCTGTGGGATCTGCTCAACGAGGCCCTCGATGATTTGGCGGATACCAAGTTGTTTTCGTGGACTCAGGTCTCCGGGGAATACCCCCGGTTGTCTGGCGAACATTGGAGCCATTCCCCTCCACCTCCCCCGTCGTCGCGCGGCGGGAGCCGCATCGATGCCATCCCAATTACCACCGAGGTGATTGGGGAATCCGTGGCGACTAGCACCCCAATAGGCACGTCCCGGGCGGGATCCACCTGGGTCGCGGGACCGACCAGCCCGGTCGTGGATGCCCTGTTGCGCGAGGCGATGTCCACCGGCGGCACGGGAGCCGATGATTCCCTCATATTCGTCGTGGATTCACCCCCGGAGGCCGACGAAATCTCCCTGACACTCCTCGCGAGGGATCTCGAGACGATTGCCAAAACTACCGACTCGAATCTGGAGTTTTGCACGGGCCTCATGGATCTATCGTTCGACGCAGCGGCCCTCGCGGCCCTCGCCCACTTTACCGATTCGGGATCCCTGACGGTAAATCTCACCCGGGGTATCCCCGGCAATGAACTGCCCGGATGGGCAATCAGCATCGAGATGGGGTCAAGGGAAATTGCGAGGCTGGATTCAGGACACATCACGGTCCGTATTCCCCACCGGATCTCCGACGAAGGCGACGCCCCCACCACCATCATCCGGCTCCTCGGAGAAGGATCGGGGCGAGGTATCCAACGGAGTTACTACGACGGTGCCGCCGATATGATGGTCCTGCGTACCGATTCCACGGGACCCTTCGTCCTGGAGCAAAGGCCGGTGGAGTTCGCCGACGTACCCGAAGGCGCCTGGTATCACGGACCGGTGAGATTCATCGCGGCGCGCGAGATTACCTCCGGGACGGACGATAATCGCTTCAGCCCCGAAGCCCCCATCACCCGGGCAGAGTTTGTGGTGTTGGCCATGAACTCCTACCGGCTCGATCGATGGCCGTCGGAGGGGGCGGACGACTTCATCCCCTTTGTCGACGTCAACGGAACATACTACGAAGACCAGGTGAACCTGGCGAGACGGCTGTCGATCGTCTCCGGCTTCGGTGACGATCGATTCCTCCCGGAACAACCGATAACGCGCCAGGAAGCCTTCGCGATAATACGGAACCTGCTCGGCGTGGTCGACGAGTTGCCCGCGGAGGGCGAGGGTGCCGGCCTTCATCGGTTCATCGATGTTGCCGAGGTGGCCCCCTGGGCCACGGATGCGGTCTCCACGCTGGTGGCCGCCGAGATAGTTAGAGGTGACGGCAGTCGCCTTCGGCCGCGGGCCGGTGCCACGCGGGCCGAAATGGCGCAGCTTTTCTTCGCCTTACTGACCCGTTGAGCGAGACCCTCGCCGGGAATGCGGTTTTGAACACCGCATTCCCGGCGGGCCCAACCATGACCCTGTTACCCAACCCGGCTGCGACCCGGCTATGCCCGTACCAAATCTGGAATTGTCGCTCCCGATTCCCTTTGCTATAATGGAGGGCGCTTACATGGGCCGGGGTGGCGGAACTGGTCTACGCGTACGACTCAAAATCGTATGGGGCTTCGCCCCTTGTGGGTTCAAATCCCACCCTCGGCACCAATAGCAAAGGCCACCCGTCGGGTGGCCTTTCTCCGTTTATACCGATCTCCTCAGTGTCCGTAACCACCCCAAGCTCCGGCGAAATCGGCCGGCAATTCCCCATCATCTTCCCGGGGATCTTCACCGTTTTTTGCTCCCCTCACGGAGAACGTTCCCTCGCCGAGTATCGCTTCCACCGCACCACGGAGATTGGGCTTTAGGGACACGCTGAACTTCTGTCCCGCGCGGACCACGCAATCCCTATTCTCAAAGCACAAGTACACCGGATGCTCACCCCGATTACCTCCGAGTAGGCATCGCAGTTGCTCCATCTTCTCGGGATCTTCCAGGGCCGCGTCCGCGCGCAGAATGATCCTTTCGGTATTACCGGGTTTATCGAAGCTCTCCGCTTTCAAGCCGGGACGATCGCCGCGATGACTGACCCGTCCCCTTACAACCAGTACCTCGTCGTCGGCGAGATATTCGGCGTATTCTTCGAAGACGCCGGGGAAAACCACGATTTCCGCCCTGCCGGCGAAATCTTCCAGCGTCAGAAAGGCCATGGTGTCGCCCCGTTTGGTCAGAATGCGGGATTGATCGACCACTATACCTCCCATCACGACCTCGGCATCTTCCGCCAAATCCGGAAGATCGTCGGAGGTGGCGGTTATTTCCCCGCGCAATATGTCCCGCCATCCGTCCAGGGGGTGCCCCGAAAGGTACACGCCCAGAATATCCCTTTCCATGTCGAGCCTCTCTCGGGCGGTGGTGCCACAGCTTTCGTCTGCGGTTTCGGATCCGGGACCGTCGCCCCCGGACTCCGCTGATACCTCCACCGCACCGAGGGATTCAAATAGGGATACCTGCCCCGTGGCCCGCTGACGTTGCGCGTTGTGTGCCGAGGTGAGAACAGAACTGCAGCGTCCCAGCAATCCGTTTCTGTCGGGATCTATGCTGTCGAAAGCGCCGGCCTGGATCATCGATTCCACCGCCCGGCGGTTGATCTTGCCGAGCTCCACCCGCTCGCAGAAATCCCAAAAGGATGCAAAGGATCCGTTTTCCGCGCGTTCGGCCACGATCGCCTCGATGGCACCGAGCCCCAGGTTTCGTATGGCCGCCAGGCCGAAGAGTATTCCCTCATCGTCTACGGTGAAGTTCCCGAAGCTGCGATTTACGTCCGGCGGCAATACCGGGATGCCCATCCTGCGGCACTCTTCGATATACTTGCGCACCTTGTCCCCGTCGCTCATTATGCTGGTCAGCAGTGCCGCCATGAAGGACATGGGATAGTTCGCCTTGAGGTAGGCGGTCTGGTAGGCCAAAAGGGCGTAGGGAGCGGTATGACCGCGGTTGAAACCGTAGTTGGCGAATTTCTCGATGAAGCCGAAGAGTTTCTCGGCCATGCCGCGATCGTGCCCGTTGGCCAGACACCCGTCGATGAACTCCTTCTTTACTGACTCCAGTACCTCGGGTTTCTTCTTGCCCATGGCGCGGCGCAGTATGTCGGCCTGACCGAGGCTGAAACCGGCCATGGTCGACGCGACCTGCATGACCTGCTCTTGGTACACCATGACCCCGTAGGTATCCTTCAGTATCGGTTCTAGGTCGGGATGCAGGTACCGAACATCCTCGGGATGGTGCTTGTTGTGCAAGAAGGTGGGGATATTCTCCATCGGCCCCGGCCTGAAAAGGGCCACGGCGGCGATGATGTCCTCGAAGGTGGTGGGCACCAGTTCGCGGAGGAGATCCCTCATACCGTCGGATTCCAGCTGGAAAACTCCCTCGGTATCGCCGCGGGCTACCAGCCGGAAGGTCCTGGCGTCGTCCATGGGAATCTTGTCGATGTCGAAGCCGGGATCTCCCGTCTTGCGGATGATCTTGCTGGTTTCCTCGATCACCGTCAGGGTGCGCAATCCCAAAAAGTCCATCTTCAAAAGCCCGAGGTCTTCGAGATCTCCCATGGGGAACTGGGTAACCACCGAACCGTCGCCCATGCGCTGAAGCGGCACGTACTCCATCAGGGGCTCGTCCGCGATTACCACGCCGGCCGCGTGAACGGAGGCATGCCTCGGCATACCTTCCAAAAAGCGCGCCGTATCTATCATGGCCCTTATGTCGGCATTCTCGGAGTAGGCGCGACCGAGCTCCGGGGAAATCTGCAGGGCTTCGTCCAGGGTGATGCCAATCTGCGCCGGCACCATCTTCGCTATCCGATCCACCTCGTTGAAGGGCATATCCAAAGCGCGTCCGACATCCCGCAATACCGCCCGGGCCGCCATGGTTCCGAAGGTTATGATCTGGGCCACGCTGTCTTCCCCGTACTTTTCCACCACGTAGTCGATGACCTCGTCGCGGCGTTCGTAACAAAAATCTATGTCGATGTCGGGAAGACTGATCCTCTCGGGATTTAGGAAACGTTCGAAGACCAGATTATATTCTATGGGGTCTATGTTGGTTATTCCCAGGACGTAGGACACCAGGCTGGAGGCGGCGGATCCGCGTCCGGGCCCGACCGGGATATCCTGCTCGCGCGCGAATCGGATGAAGTCCCAAACTATCAGGAAATAGCTGGCATATCCCATGGAGGTTATGGTCTCTAGCTCTCGCCGGAGGCGCTCCTCCAGCTTTGGGTCCGCTTCACCGTAGCGCCACTTCATGCCCTCCCGGCATAGGTGCAGCAGGTAATCCTCCTCGGCTTCGAATCCCTCGGGTACCTCGAACACCGGAAGATGCAACCCAGACAGATCGAGGCTAACCTGGCAGCGGCTTGCTATGGCCGCGGCATTGTCCACCGCGCCCGGGAATTCGGAGAATGCCTCCCGCATCTCCCCCTCGCTTTTGAGGTAGAAGGTCTCGCTGGGGAAACGCAACCGCCGCTCTTCGTTCACCGTCCGCCCGGTCTGGATACAAAGGAGGACATCGTGGGCCCGCGCATCTTCGGCACCGACGTAGTGAACATCGTTGGTAGCCACCAGGCCGATACCCATATCCTCGGCCATGTCGCGCAAGGTTACCGCGACGCGGCGCTCCTCTTCCATGCCGTGATCCTGGATTTCAAAAAAGTAGTTCTCCGGTCCGAAAACGTCACGGTACCAGCCGGCCACCTCGCGGGCCTCGTCTTCTTTACCCGCCAGGATGAGGCGGGGGATTTCTCCGGCCACGCAGCCCGAGAGGGCTATAAGGCCGTCGGAATACCGTTGCAACAGTTCCCGATCACACCTGGGGCGGTAATACAAACCCTCGACGTAGGCCAAGGATACCAGCCGTACCAGGTTGCGATACCCGGCCTGGTTCTCCGCCAGCAAGACGAGATGATGGGGATTATCGTCCTTACCCACCTCGCGATCGAACCTGGTTCGCGGGGCCACGTAGACCTCGCATCCCAGGACGGGATGTACACCCTCTTTTTTGGCACATCGATAGAAATCCAGGACGCCGTACATGGTACCGTGATCGGTTATTGCCAAAGAATCCATACCCAGCTCGCGGGCAGATCTTACCAGATCAGATATCCGACCCGCCCCGTCGAGCAGGCTGTATTCGGTATGAGTATGCAAATGAGCGAACATGCGTGCGAATCAAGTCCTTCCTCGGATTCATCCCCGTCCGGAGGGAGATCCGAAAGGGATAGATGGGAACGAATCCCGGGAGTCGGTCGCGGATGCAGGATGACCTCGACCATGGAAGATGTTCTCCGCAGGAACACCGCGATCCTTCGGCTGCTCCAAAAGAATATCACCGACAACCCGGCGGGTGAAGGCACAAGGGCAGATCGACCGCGACGACTAAAAAAAAGACGGAGGAGACCCGAATGCTTCGGGTCTCCTCCGATTCCTGTGCAAACATCTTTGGAAGGATCTAGGCGACTACCGCCGATCTCATCGACTCGAGGGCACGCCTTTCCAGTCGGCTTACGTGCATCTGCGAGATTCCCAGCCGCGCTCCCACCTCGCGCTGCGTCAGTCCCCCGTAAAACCGCCACTTGACTATCAGTCTCTGACGCTCCGGTAACGTCTGCAATGCCCGTCGAATATCTTCGCGGTCCATAACGTGATTGAAACCGGAATCCTCGTCTCCGAGCAAATCACCCAGGGTGGTCGGCGTTCCGCCGTCGTCGTTGCCTATCCTCTCCTCGAGGGAGTAGGAGTTGTACGCGTGTTGCACCTTGACCGCATCTTCGACCTCATCGAGATCCACCCGCAAATGTCGCGCGATCTGATCCGTGGTGGGCGACTCCCCGGCCGCGGCCGTGAGGTCTTCCCTGGCGCGCCGCACCTTCAAATGCATCTCCTTGAGACGACGAGGAACCTGGATGTCCCAACCCTTGTCGCGGAAATAGCGTCGAAGCTCACCGGTAATCGTCGGTGTAGCGTATGTAGTGAACTTAACACCCCGGTCCGGATCGAACCTGTCGATGGCTTTGAGAAGACCCACGAAACCCTGCTGTATCAAGTCTTCCAGGGGTTCTCCGCGCTGGGCAAAACCGCGGGCCAAGTATATGACCAGACCACGGTAAGCGTTGGCAATTGCTCGCTTCAACTCGGGATCGCGCGTCCGGGCAAAATCCTCCAGCTTACCTGCGATCTCTTCTTCGTGCGGGGACCCTTTGGATCTCTTCTTTGCACTCTCGGGCAATGAACCCACCTCAATTCCCATCGGCACTATATTCATTGTTTCTTATTCTATCACACCGCTCCGATAAAATGCACGCGGTGCAATTCGGCTTGCGGGCATGGCAGGTCTTTCGGCCGTGTTCCAACAGATTCAGGTGCAAAGGTAGCGAGTGTCCCCGCGGAATGAGGGGTTCGAGATGGGCCTGAATGCGCGCGGGGTCGTAATTCTTGGGCACCAATCCCAGCCGTCGCGATATTCTCGCCACGTGGGTATCTACCGGGAAGGCCTCCCGTCCCAGGGCAAAGAGGAGTACGCACGCCGCGGTCTTGGGCCCGACCCCCGGAAGCCCCGTAAGGTAATCGTAAACTTCCTGGTCATCCCAGGACCGTAGGGCCCTCAAACTGTAGTCCCCGAAATCACTTCGAATTCTCTTCAGGGTGGCCTGGATGTTTTGGGCCTTACCCTCGGCGAGCCCACCGGACCGCAATACGTCGACCAGGTCCGAGTGCGGGGCCGTGGCCACCGATTCCCAGGTGGGAAATCTCTCCCTCATGGCGCGATAAACCTTGCGGGTTCCCGCGTCGTTGCTGGCCTGTGACAACATGGTAACCACGAGCGTTCCGAGGGCGGAATCGGGTTCCCCCGAAAGAGGCGGATCTTCCGGATACGCGGAGCCTCGCCCGTATTCCTCTTCCAGTGCCCGCGACAGCCAGAGCAATTCCCCTTCGGTGGCCTTCATTTTCCCCTCGCCCCCCTCATCTTCTCTACCAGCGTGCGAAAACGTTCTCCACGCTGGCGGTAATTCGCGAAGGAGTCGAAGCTGGCGCAACCTGGGGTAAGAAGCACCGTATCCCCCGGCCGGGCCAAACGTGCGGCGACGACTACCGCCTCATCGAAATCCTCCACGCTCACCATCTCCTCCCGCGGAATCCCGACCTCCCGCAGCGCGGCCACTATGCGAAAGGTGGCGGCGCCACTTATTACCACCCGGCGTATCTCACCCCGGTCAATCTTAAGTCGCAGTGCCCGGGCCAGCTCCTCGAAGGATAGCCCCTTGTCGTATCCGCCGAGTATCGGAACCAGGGATCCCTCCAGGGCCATTAAGGCCGCCCGCGCCCGGCCCGGCGAAGTTGCGATGGAATCGTTGACATAGCGCACGCCATCGATCTCCCCGAGGGTCTCCAGCCGGTGCGGTGGGGGCACGAACTCGCGAAGTGCCCCGCTAATGTAGCCGGTGGACACGTCGAGGGCACGGGCCATGGCGGCCGCCGCCAGCACATTGGCGACGTTGTGCTCCCCGGCTAGCGGAAGATCTCCCCGTCTCGCGATGATTCGTTCCCCATCGGACCCTCGCAAAAACAGGTCATCCCCGCACAAATAGGACTTCGTCGCAACATCTTCGGGTTTGGGAGGCCGAAGAGAGAAGTATGATACTTCGGCGCGCGACATATTCGCCAGGGCCCTGGTCCTCGGGCAGTCGCCGTTGAGGAACAACCGATCGCCCCGTCGCTGATTCTCCACCAGGCGAGCCTTGGCGGCGTAATATGCCTCCAAATTCTCGTGTACGTCCAGATGATCCGGGAACAGATTCAGGACTGCCGCCGTTTGCGGCACGGTGTTTGCCAGCTCCAATTGGAACGAGGAAAGCTCCAGGACGACCAAATCCCCCGCGTCGATTTCTTCCAATCGATCGATCATCGGTCGGCCTATGTTACCCCCGAGCCAAATGCGTCGATCCAGCCCAGCCAGAAGGTGCGTCAACATCGAGGCGGTAGTGGTCTTTCCGGCACTTCCGGTGATACCGACCATTGGCGCTGGACAGAGGTCCATGAACAGTCCCATCTCCCCGGCGAGGCGCACTCCGTCCTCCGCCATGTTACGCAGGACCGGGTGATGCTTGGGCATCCCCGGAGTGACGAACAACCAGTCGTAGGGTCTTCGGGAATGATCGTGGGCTAACCGTTGCAGGTAATCGGATCCAGCGCGAAGCCGATCAGCGGGATCCTCCGGCAGACTATCCAGGTCCATATCCCGCGGACTCTTGGCGTCGTAGTAACGGGGGGAGATCCCGAGATCCAGCAGGTATGAAGCCACCGCACGGTTACTCACGCCCAGGCCAACGAGGGCAACCCTGTCTCCCTGATGGGGAACCGCGGGGAGCAATGAACTCATCTGCACACCTCTTCGGAGGGGCGGGCTCGCGCGGGCCCGCCCCGGGTTAATGCCTCAACCGGAAAGGAGGTCTTCGAGGCGGTCCATGCCCTCCTCGATTCGCTCCATGGAGGTGGAGTAGGAAAAACGAATATTCTCAGGAGAGCCGAAACCGGCACCGGGAACCAGTGCCACGTGGGCCTCTTCGAGGAATATCTCACAGAGTGCGTCGGCATCGGGCACATCGCGCCCGGCCAGGCTACCACCGATGAGGTCGGCCACGTTGGGGAAGATATAGAAGGCTCCTCCGGGTTTGGCGGTGGTTACGCCGGGGAGGGCCTGGAGACGCTCGGTCATGTAATCGCGGCGACGGACGTATTCGCGCACCATGGCCTGGATCGGATCCTTAGGTCCCTCGAGGGCTGCCAGTGACGCCCACTGGGATATGGAGGAGGCGTTGCTCGTGGAGTGACTTTGGACGCTGCCCATGGCGGAAATAACCTCCCGCGGCCCGGCTGCGTATCCGATCCTCCATCCGGTCATCGCGTAGGCCTTGGAGACACCGTTGACCACGATGCACTGATCCAAAATGTCGGGACAGCAGTTGGCTATGCTGTAGTGCTCGCGACCGTCGTAAATCAGCGTTTCGTAAACCTCGTCGCTTATGATGTATATGCCGGACTCGGCGATCACTTCGCCCAGAGCTTCCAACTCCGACTTATCGTAGACGGCGCCCGTCGGGTTGCAGGGACTGTTGAGGATCATCGCGCGGGTTCGCGAGGATAGCGCCTCGCGCAACATATCAGGCGTCATCTTGAAGTCGGTTTCCTCGTCGGTTGGCACCGCCCCGGGCGTGGCCCCCGCCGGCTCGACCTGCTGCGGATAGCCCACCCAATAGGGGGCAACGATGACCACCCCTTCCCCCGGACCCACCAGCGCCAGCACCGCACCGCACATGGCCAGTTCGGCCCCGGCCGCAACCC
>CAYLPL010000012.1:0-14965 GCA_964385545.1 uncultured Clostridia bacterium
ACATCACCGCGCTTCCGTACGGTGGGTGCCATATCCCCCGGCATCCCCGAAGCAATCGTCGTCTCATCATGAAACGCCGGGATCACCCGATAGGCAAGCGGCAACTCGCAGGTGGTATCGGATGCCAGGTGAACCACATGGATGGCGCAACTTGGCGCTTCACGAAGCTGACGAGGCAAACCTTCCACCGATACCAGGCAACAGACTGCTTTGCATTGCCCGGACCGGGGAACTATTTCGGTCCCGGGGCGTGCGCTCCGACTCAAACTGCAACATCAATCCCTCGTCGGGAAGGTGTATTCGTGCAGCATCCCCTTCCTCTCCTTTCTTGTCTTGCTCCTACTCAACAGGATAAACAAAGAGAATGCGACATTTCTTATCTATGGGTCGATTCCAAACAGTAAATAGCAAAATCTACCACACAACCAGCTTTGGTGTCCAAAAAGGCTCCCTCACGTGCTTCCTAGACAAGCCGATGCCTTGACGCGTACAATCAAGGGCGCACGATCGAAAAGTCGGGAAACGCGAGTAGCATTGCGAAAGACCGACGGTCCGGGGGGATACTGCCTCCGAGTTGTTCGCAGACAATGCCGATCTCGTTTGGAGCATCATGCATTTTGGAGGTCATATGATGAGACGTCTTCTGACCAAGAAATCAGTCAAGTGGGGAATTGCCGTGGTGTGCGTCCTGGCCCTGACGGGCGGAGCTTTTGCCTGGCAGGCGAGAAGCGGTCGCGAGGCGCCGGCCGGGGAAGTTGTAGCGGAAGTTAACGGAGAAACGATTAGCTCCGAAGAGTTGGAGAACGAAATGCAGTATCAAATGTCGATGATGGGAGCCACGGAAGAGGATCTAGATGAGGAGATGCAAGACCAGATCAGAGACCAGGTTCTGAACAACATGGTCTCCAGGATCCTCTTGCAGCAGGAGGCGCGTGAGAGAGATGTCGACGTACCAGATGAGCGCGTCGAAGAAGAATTAGAGGCTGTCATAGAAAACAATTTCGAGGGCGATGAAGACGCTTTTGACGAGGCCCTCGACGAGAATGATATGACCAAAGAAGAGCTACTCGGAGACATCGAGGAACAGCTTCGCATGCAAGTCTTCATTGAGAACTATACTGAGGATTACCTCGCCGAAAGAGACGACGATGTGAGCGAAGAGGAAATGCGGGATTTGTATGAAAGCCGTAAGGAAGAAATGGAAGATCCTCCCGAATTCGAGGAGATGAAACCGGATCTTCGAGAAGAGATCCTTCGCTCGCGGGAGAGCGAGGCGCTCGACGAACTCCTGGCAGAGTTGCGGGAAGAGGGCGACGTCCAGATCCATCAGCAATGAGCTTGCTTGCCGTACTTTAGCCTTGTCACCGAGACCAGCGATACGGTCGATGCATCCCAGGAGCTGGAGCACACATCGCCCTCTAGTTCCTGGGCTTTTTCGATCTCGATCACTCGGGAGCGCCCTGAATTTGCGTGAACGACCCTCACCATCGCCTTGGCCCGGCTCTCCCTCGTCCGTCGGAGGGTCCGCATTGGATGATGGAGAGCATCGCGCCTCCGGTGTTGCTGCATTTCTCCGATCTGGGCGAAATAATTCTCCACCACCTCGTGAAGTAGGAAAGCGCAAGCCGCTTCGGCGGAAGTGGCGTCATCTTTGCTTCCTTCCTCCACATCTTCTCAGGCGTGGTTTCTCCATCGCGGTCGCGGGAGTTTCGCCAAGTGTGCAGTATTTCGACGGGTAGTTGCGAGGAGAGTCTCGGTCCCGGCGGGACGGGCCATCAAGGGAGGACTGTGCTCGGAATAAGTCCGTATGTCCTGTCATAACGCAGATCCTGCCGACCCTAATAGTTCGGACGATCTGTGCGAGTTGGATCTTGGGTGATCGCGAAATCAGGGGATCCCCGGGGGTGGTCGCGGGGTGTGCGGCAACGGAGCGGAGCCCGCGGGCTCCGCTCCATCTGCGTTCCATTTCATTGCATGTAGTCGTAGACTGCTCTGCCGATCCGGGCGAGGGTATCCCATCCCAGACGGTTATCTTCCAGTTCGGTCAACATGCCGGCGACGTATACATTGGAGTCATCCCGCACGAATATGGCGGCGTCGTGCTCAACCCCGGGCAATTCCCCGGTCTTGTGAGCTAAGACGGGATCCCCCGGGACCCCGCTCGGGATCATTGCCGGGAGTTTGGTGTTGAATTGTTGCCCCTGGAGAATGCCAACCATCTCCTGACGGCTCTTGGCGCTGACCAGATCGCCTTCAGCTATCTCGCGCAGAAGCAATACCATGTCCGAAGTAGAAGTGTAGTTGTCGTGACCGGCTTGTCTGGCCTCCAGGTCCATGAGACGTCGATCCAGGAGGGTGGAGTGGGCACCGAGTTCACGGCACAATTCGTTGACCCGGTCCATCCCTACCGTGTCGATGACCAGATTCGTCGCCGTGTTGTCGGAGACTATGATCATCAGCGTCATCAGGTCTCGCAACGGGAGAGTTAACCCATCGGAGAGCCTGGTGAGAACGCCGGTGCCACCGACCTTTTCGCCGGGGGAAACCGGAACTGGTGCATCGAGATCCACCTCCCGAGATTCCGCCTGGCGGAAGGCCTCGAGCAGAATGGGTATCTTGATCAGGCTTGCTGCGGGAAGGCGGTCTCCCGCGTTCACCTCGATATCACCCTCCGGTGTGCTCACCGCAACGGAGGCACGACCCTCGAGGGTGTCCATGATGTCACGCAACTCCCGATCCAGATCGGCCAGATGCATGTATGGAAACCTCCCATCCTATACGGGTAGCAAGAATGCCCTGACGGCTACGTAGAGCAACACCGGGATGGTGGCGACGACACCGTAGATTATCATGTTCTTCAGATCGTCGGAGCGCGCCAATCCCATGGCGCCCAGGGTATCCCCGGTGGGGTAGAGGAAGGACGTGATTTGCGAACCCACCAGCAAAACCAATACCCACACGTTCATGGATACTCCGAGCGTCTCTACCACGCCGCTGAACATCTCGTGCAGCACGACCTTCTGGGCTACGGCGGCTCCAGGTACACCGACCACGCCGATGACCGAGGCCATAAACACGAGCAATCCGCTTCCTCCGGTTTCTATTAACGGCATGAGCAGGTTCTTGACAGCCTCGAAGGCGCCCATATCCTCGATGAACTTGATGAAGGGGGAGAAGAGTACGAATTGGATGAACAACCAAGTTAGCGGTTTGGCTCCTTCTACAAACGTCTCTGCCAAGTCGCTGGGATGCAGACGCCCCACCAGTCCGGTTACTATTGCCGTGGCGAGTATCACGAATATGGCGAAGGTCGCTCCGCCTTCTATCATGATTCCGTAGGCTATGAATCCGAGCAAAGATATGATGAATGCAGCCGTAGCTTGGGCTGCGATGGATTCTTCCCTGTCACTTTTTGGTTCGGCATTCTCGCTCAAGACCGCGACGGCTTCATCGGAGTAAGGGTGTTCTTTGATGCTAGTCGGCAGGATCCGCTTGCAGTATATGTACGTTACGATCCACATCACGATGGATACCGGTAGACCCGCACCCAGAAGCACCTGGGGATAGGTGAGGCCGGTGAGGCCCATCAGGGTTACCATCGGGGGAGTGAAGGGTCCAAGGAATAGCCCTGTCGCTCCGGCCCCCTGGAAGATTACCGCGACGACGCTGGACGAGAGGCCCGCGGCCGCGACGATTGGGATGACTACCGGTGCGATGACCGCGTTGGCACCGGCCAGGGTCCCCAGCAGGGCAACCAGCAAGGCCGAGGCAATCATGGTCCCCACGATAGCCTTCGCAGGCGAGGTTACACCGATTCGATAGACTATAAACCGTACGATTTTCCGCGCCGCACCGGTGCGTTCGGCTACCTTACCGAGCCCGCCGCCGGCCATGATGATTAGGCCGACGTAGGCGATGAAAGAACCCATTCCACCCTGGATGGAAGAGGCGATTTCTTGTAGTGGTACGCCGCCCATTATGGCGCCAACTATGAGTGAAGTAACTATTGCGGCTATGGGATTCCATTGTTTGAAGACCAGCACGATGAAGACGAGAAGTGGGACGAGGCCCCACAAGGATGGAGCAGTTACCATGTTCTATCCCCCTTATGAAATTCGGTTGGCATTTGCGTTCTTATGCCCGCGAGCTAGCGACTGCTTGAATCGACTACCCTCCTTTCATCGCCGTGGCGAATTGACAAATCTCTTGCATCACCTCACGAATAGATGATACCAATTTGAGCAGCATACTGCCCAGTCCTACTCCGATATCCGTGCGCTAATTGCGGATAGATGCGATTGAGTAGATTGTATGGCGGTATTACCGAATTGTTCGGTTATGCGCCAGCATCCTTCGATGTGCGGTGGGCACGTTGGAGTTGGCGATACGCGAAATGGTGAGAATGGGGTATGGCTTGCGGCTCGTGGGAGATTCCGTGCACACCATTCACATTGCGGCTCATGACTCGCATGTGACATCTGCGCCAGGGCATTTGCCGTCATCCTCGCGAGATGGTTCGTCTTTGTATCTCCTAACGGATTGGCAAACAGATCACCGGCGCAGGAGAGTCCTCCGCTTTGTGGAACCCATTCGCAGTGGATGGTGGGACAATCATCGGCCGAACGAGCCGCTTCATCAGTCCAGATCGGACGAGGGGAGAGACGATCTAGCCTTCGATGAGCGGTGACCGACTGGCTCGAGTTATCCTCGGTCTTACCCTTCGGATGTACGAAGAGATGCCCGATGACAACTGGTCCGTTGCAGTCATCATCGCACAGGTAATACAAAACACACTCCCGGCTCCGGGCTTTTGGGATGATCGGGACGCGCCCGAGCCCGCCAACTACCCCGCATCGACGAGGAGAGTGCATCATTTCTCCCGGACAAGTGCGGCGGGGATCGATGAGAAGAGACTTGTGAGGGGAATGATAACGTGGGGAGATACCTGGTCACGGGTGCCGCCGGATTCGTGGGAGCCAACGTGGTCATGCAACTTCTGGCCCAGGGAGAGGAGGTGGTCGCCTGTGACTATGCCGATCCTCCAAAGAGACTGCTGGACGAGTCCCTGGACGCCGGCTCCGTTTCCTGGAGGCGAATTGATGTAAGCCGGCCGGAACGGTGGATGGACATCTCCGCCGACGGGGTGGGTGCGGTTATACATGCTGCGGCCCTCACCACCCCGGAGGGAGATGCATCGCCTTCTGGGACCGCTGAAGTGACCCTGATGGGTACCCTTTACGCCGCGGATTGGGCGAGGGCCAGTGGTGTGGAGCGGTTCGTGTTTACCAGTTCCTCGGCCGTGTATCGTCACACCGACTTCGGTCGCCCTTTGCGCGAGGATGATCCCGTTGATCCCCGTTTCAGCTATGGGCTCTCCAAAGTGGTCGCTGAGAAATATCTCGACATATATCGGGAAGACATGGGGCTTGACGTTTGTTCGGTGCGGCTTCCCTCGGTCTTTGGTCCCTGGGAACGCCCCACCGGTAGTCGCACATCGATGTCGCCCATTTATCGTCTAGTTCGAGCGGCGCTCGCGGGGTGCCCATTGCGCGTGGCCGGCGAAGATGCCGGACACGATTGGACTTATGCGAAGGATGTCGCCCGGGGGCTGATTCACCTGGCCCGAGGCAGCGGCGGCCCTCCTCTCGTCAACCTGTCAACGGGGCAGTTCATCACACTGGGAGAGATCCTCGAGATCCTCGATACTCTTGTGCCGAAAAACCAGATACAGTTCACGGATCCTTCGCGGGCAGATATGGTGATGACCTCCACCAGCGGCGGGCAACCCATGGACATCACGCGCCTGGCGAAGACGGGCTTTTGCGTAGAGACCTCCCTCCGGGAAGCCCTGGAGGATTACATTGAGTGGATATGTGCCGAAAGGATCCTATGAGGTCGATTCACTGAGACGCTATTGGGAAACGAATCAGCCGGGCAGGGCAAAAGGAGCGAGGATACAGAAAGGAGATGGTGTCACCGGTGCTGACTACGGATGTATATCGCGGTCGAAGGAAGGAATTTGCCCGGGCCATGGACGGCGAGGGCATAGATTGGTCCTACGTTTCTCCGGGATCCGATTTTCGCTACCTCACCGGTCTTGCCACCGGTCGGAGCGAGAGACCGCACGCATTACTTGTGGCTCGCGGTGGAGAGGAAGCACTGCTTTGTCCCGCCTTCGAGGCCGATTACCTGGAGCGCGTGGCCGACGTGGACGAGATAGTGTCCTGGGAGGAAGACGCCGATCCGTTCCAGGCAGTGGCCGACTATTGGAGAGCGGTTCGGGAACCCCTGAGGATAGCCCTGGGTCCCCAGTGCAGCTTTGAAGAATACCGAGGCATGGTGGAAGCCTGCGGCACCGTGGAAATCGTGGATGCCAAACCCTTGATCAGGGGTTTGCGGGTTATCAAATCCGAAGCGGAAATCGAGGTGATGCGCGAGATCGCCACTATCACCGAAAGAGCGCTAGACGATACGCTTTCGAAAGATGTCACTTTCGGGATGAAGGAATCCGAGTTGGGGCAAATACTAAAGAGACGTGCCATCTCCTACGGAGCGGATTCCGCTCGGGCAACGGTCCTTTCTGGCCCGAACTCTTCTTTTCCGCACGGATCCACCGGATCGCGTGCAATAGCAGAAGACGAGATCCTCCTGATCGACTTCGTCACGACACTGCAGGGATACCATGCCGACATAACTCGAACCGTCGTATTCGGTCGCGCCAGTTCGCAGATGGAGGAAGTGTTCGCCACGGTTCGAGAGGCCGCGCGGGCGGCCGCCGAAGCCGTGGTCCCGGGAGTCAAGGCTTCCCGGGTGGATCGCATTGCCCGCAACATCATGGAAGATGCCGGGCTCGGAGACGTCTTCGTTCACCGTCTTGGCCATGGACTGGGTCTGGACGTACATGAAGACCCCTACCTGGTGAGTAACAACGACGGAGTCACCTCGCCAGCTTATTCTCACCCCCAGATCCACGATGGTTTGCTGGAAGCGGGGATGCTCATCACTATCGAGCCCGGAGCATACCTGAAGGATCAGTTCGGCGTCAGGATTGAGGATGACCTATTGGTGACAAAGGATGGCTACGAGCGATTCACCGGCAATGTAAACAAATCCCTGACGGTCTAATGCTTCCAGTCGGTAGCTAACGTAAGACGGGGTGACGGTGATGAAGTAACACCGTCACCCCGTTTTTGAACCTACCCTAAAGAACTTCTCGCCACATCTTTAGATAACTGTCCCTGTCATAGATGGGGTCGAACTCGTCCGCGATCCTTCTCGCGTGTTTACCACCATCCCACAGGAGGTCTACTATCATGCATGCCATCGCCTTAGAGGGCACTACGTAGGCCATTTCTGGATCGGTCACTTTAAAGGTGCGCGAGTGATTTGATCCCTCCACGCCTCCGATGTAGGGGTGTATGGCGGGCATCAGGTGACTGATGTCGCCGATGTCGGAGGAGCCGCCCATGGATCCTATGCGTTTTACGCTGCCTGCGCCGACGAGTTTCTCGATGTAGTTGGCGAAGATATCCTGCATCTCGTCGTTGAGCTCCCGTGGAAGGTACCCGGGGATTTCGTCGATGCTGACTTCGGCTCCTATGGCGTGGGCGCCGCCCTCGAGGGCCCGATTAACCTTGTTGCTGGCGTCCAGGATGGCTTCCATTTTGCGTCCCCGGACATAGCTTTCTATGACCACTTCCGAGGGCACGTTGTTAACCAGGTCTCCTCCCTTCGTGATTATCGGGTGCACCCGGATATTGTCCTCGTCTTTGAAGGTTTCACGTTGTGCGTGTATGCCCATAAGGCCGAGTAAAGCCGCGTTTAGGGCGTTGATGCCCTTGTGCGGATCGGCGCCGGCGTGGGCCTCTTTCCCGATATACCGGATGATTTTACCCAGGAAACCGTTACTCCCCTCAGAGATTACGATGCCGCGTCCTAGGCCCGCGAGCAGGTGGGCCATCACCGTCATGTCTACGTCGTCCAGGACTCCCAGGCGGATAAATTCCTGTTTTCCACCGAAGAACTCGATTTCACCCTCTTCGCGAAGCTGCCTGCGGTAATCGAGTTCCACGTACTCTTCGGCCGGAACGGCCATCAAAGCCAGGCTGCCTCCCAGGTTTTCCATGACGCCGCTTTGCATCAGGCCTATGGCGGTTCCGAACATGATGGCCAATTGGCCGTGATGCCCGCAGGCGTGCACCGCTCCGGTATCCTTGTCCGCCTCGGGGTGCTCATAGCATATAACCGAGTCGAGTTCTCCCATGACTGCTATCTTGAAATCGTCACAGGCTCCAGCCAGGTCGGCACGTACGCCCGTGCGGGCCAGTCCCGATTGATAATCGAGACCCATCTCGTCGAAAAACTCCATCACCTTTTGCGCGGTGCGGTATTCCTTGTATCCCAATTCCGGGTGTGCCCATATATCGTCGGCAAAGTTGGTAAGTCTGTCGGCTGAGGCGTCGATGGCCTCCATCACCTTGTTTTTGGCAGTTTCTTTGTCCACGATTGCGCGACCGTTAAGTCGCTCCCTCCTTTCAAAGGGTGGATTATAACGGGATCCAAACGCGTATTCGCCCGATCTCCCCTGGTATGGTCGATGAGATCAGACGCTCGCCGGTCAATCTCCGTCTACCTGATTTGTACTATACAAGGTGCCCCGATCCTCCACGATAACGACCGAAGGATGCCCGTGAATCTTTGTCATAGTGGTGGGAGAGGAAATTGGCAAGAGATAGATCCCCCGGGGTGGGATCATGAAAACACACCGGGGGATCTGCGCGCGACCGTGTTGCAGGTACTAGGCGAGGATATCTTCAGTTCGGCGCGATCGGCCGTGCTGGTTGGTGAGTCCGTTTAGGATTGCCGATCTCACCACTACGCCCAGGAGTCGCCCATCTTCGTTGACCACCGGCAGGGGGTACTTGGTGGTCGCACCGATGGGGACGAGATCCTCCAGGGTTTGTTCGGTATCTATGGTCGGGATGTCCCGTTCGATGTAGGGGCCGATATCGTCCGCATCTTCGTCGAGGGCCTTGAGTGCAGCGTCGGCGGTGATTATCCCGACGAGGTAGCGCTTATGGTCGACGACAAAGATGCTGGACAAACGTTCTAGCCGCATGCGTCTCAAGGCGGTCCGGGGGCCGTCGCCCTCGAAGGCCAGAGCCTGGGGGTGGTCCATGATGTGCTCGGCCTTAATGACGCCCCAGGGGTTAACTCCCTCGACAAATTCCGCCACGTAATCCGTCGCGGGATTGCGGAGAATATCCTCAGGGGTCCCGATTTGGTGGACGAGTCCATCCTTCATTACGGCAATTCGATCGCCCAGTTGCAGTGCTTCATCGAGATCGTGAGTTATGAAGACGATCGTCTTCGATAATTCGCTTTGCAGATCCGTCAGTTCCTTTTGCATTTCCCGCCGAATGAGGGGATCCAGGGCGCTGAAGGGTTCATCCATGAGCATGATCTTGGGATTGGTCGCCAGGGCCCGGGCCAACCCCACGCGTTGCTGCATGCCGCCGCTCAGCTCGCGAATGGCACTGTCGGCCCAATTGCCCAATCCGACGGCCTCGAGGGTCTTCCTTGCCTGCTCGAGGCGCTCCTCGCGGGACACACCGCGGACGCGCAGTCCGTAGGCCACGTTTTCTTCGACGTTCAGGTGTGGCAGCAGACCGAAACTTTGGAACACCATGGAAACGGTGTGTAGTCGGAGGTCGCGCAATCGGTTCTCGTCCATGTCCATCACGTTTTCACCGTAGATGTAGACCTTCCCGCGGGTCGGTTTGATCAGGCGGTTCAGACAGCGCACCAAGGTAGATTTCCCGCTACCCGAAAGGCCCATGACCACGAACACTTCGCCCTCGTTGACCTCGAAGCTGACATTGTTTACACCGACGGTGGCTCGCGTCTTCTGCTGGATCTCGTCCTTGTCGGCTCCTTTGTCCAGCATCTCAAGTGCGCGACTTTGGCGCGGGCCAAAAATCTTGGTCAGGCCTTCTAGGCGGATCGGCTTGATATCTTCAGTACCATCGCTTCGAGAAATCGGCTCGGCTTTCGGATCTCCAGATGGAACCATATTAACTCCTCTGTCCAATGCCCGCGGTTATGCGGTCTATGATGATGGCCATTATCACTATGCTGATGCCCCCGGCGAAACCACGGCCGACCTCGAGTCGACCTATGGAACGAAGCACGACGTCACCCAGTCCGCCGGCACCGATCATGGAAGCGATGACGACCATGGCCAATGCCATCATGATGGTCTGGTTGACTCCGGCCATTATGGTCGGAAGTGCGAGGGGCATCTGGACCCACATCAGGATCTGCCATTTGGTCGATCCGAAGGCGCGTGATGCCTCTACTACGGCTTCTGAGACCTGACGGATACCGAGGTCGGTAAGCCTTATCACCGGAGGGATCGCGTATACCAGCGTGGCTATCAGCGCCGGGACGCGACCGAGGCCGAAGAGCATCAATGCCGGGATGAGGTAGACGAAACTGGGCATGGTTTGCATTAGATCCAGGACCGGTTTCATTACCGTGCGGAACAATTCGCTTCGAGACATGATGATCCCGATGGGAAGCCCCAGTACGGTGGCGAGCAACGTAGCGGTGAAGGCCAGGGCCAAAGTGGCCATAGCCTCGGTCCAAAGTCCCAGGGCACCGATGAACAAAAAGCCGGCTATGACACCGACAGATAACCGGGGGCCCACCAGCTTGTAGGCCACGAGGGCGATGGCGATGATTACTACCGGCCACGGGAGCCACTGAAGCGCCTGTTCGATTCGCAGAAGCAGAACGAAAAGCACGTCGGATATGGCCTCGAAGAAGGCGTCTCCTTCAACGGTAAGCCAATCCGCCGCGGCGTCTATCCAATCCTCCAGCGGAATCTCGAACCAGCTGGGAAACTCTAGATCCATCGTCTCAATTCCTCTCGCAAGATGCCCAGTTTAGCGGTGGGCCCACAGGGGTTCATTAGAGATCGGCACCCTCTTCCTTGAGGGCTTCTTCGATCTTCTGTTCGACGTCTTCGGGTAGCCATTCGCGCCAGATGTCTTCGAAATTCTCAAAATACCAGATGGCCGCTTCTTCAGCCGAGGCATCTTCTGTCTCCATGTAAGCCGCCGTTTCGTTTAACGCGTCGGTCTTTACGTCCATCTTCTCGAGGAATTCGACGACCTCGGGCGCGCGGTCTTTAAGACCGGAGTAGATACCCTTGTTGACGGTATGGGTCTGATAGGCGCAGGCTTCGTCGATCTCGCTGGGGTCGATTTCCCCGTCGACGGCACGGCGCAGCTCCGCCCACACTTCCTCATCGTATTCCGGTTCTTCCAGTTTGACGAAGTCGTACTGACCCATAAGCCAGGTGGGTTCCCAGTAATATCCCAGGACCGGTTCGCCCTTTTTGTAAGCACTTACCAGGGCCGTATCCAGGGCCGCGGCACCGCCAGAGTCCCTGACGTTGTAGTATTCGGTGAGGCCGTACACTTCCATCTTCACCGTGTTGAACTGCGTGCACTCCCACTCGTGGATGCTGTTTATGAAGGCACCCTTGCTGGGATCCTCGCGGTCCTCGAAGACTTCCCAATAGTCGGGCAGATCGTCCACCGACTCGAGGTCCGGCGCCATGGGCTCTATGTCGCGCTCTTCGTCACCTTCGATAACGTAGCGGGGTACGTACCAGCCCTGGGTAGCCCCCTCGTATGTGGGCCCGAGATCGATGACGTCTCCCGACTCGGTGGCCTCGGTGTACCAATCCATCATGTTGAAGCGCCAAAGTTCCATGTGCAAGTGAGTTTCGCCATTTTGTAGCGACTGGTTCATCACCGGTACGCTGGCGTTCACGATCTCCACCGGGTAACCGTATCCCTCTTCTATGATAAACTGCGCCAAAGCATTGTTGATCCAAAGCGTTTGGAACTGGGTATCCGTGATTATTATGGGTTCCTTATCTCCTTCTTCCGCGGGTTCTTCTTCTGCAGGTTCTTCACCCGCACCCTCTTCTGCGGGTTCTTCACCCGCACCCTCTTCCGCAGGTTCTCCATTGCCGCATCCGACGGCTAGGCCGAGGAACAGGATAACTGCTATCGCCATGAGGATAGCTGACCATTTAGGTTTGATGGGTAACATCCTTTCTTCACGCGCTTCCTCTGTTTTGAGCACGAATCGCGCTCTTGGGTGAGTTCGATTCGGGATGAGTATCCACCGATCCGCTCTTGCATCCTTCGACACTCGATCCCCTCGGGCGATTGAATTCGTCTGCTAACCCGAAACGGACTGAGAACATCTTGCGATGTTCACTCAGGCGATGTCGGTAATCGAATGAAGTAGGTGAAAGAGGTGATGATCTCACCGTGGTACCTTTGGGTGAGATCCGCGTGTTCCGTCGAATACATCAATCCTGATGCCGAACTCAACTCGAAAGTTAGCACACTGGTCGCAAGGCGTCAAGGCAAAGACATGTACGCCGCAATCCAAATCGGCACGGTCCGGTCCCTTTTACGTTCTGATAGCTCACAACATTCCTCTTATAGGCTTGACAAGGCATTTATCCCCTGTTGAATCCATTAGAGCGCCCTTTGGGCTCCTTATTCGCCGATATGATCCCATATAGCCAATATTATGGCTGGCAATGATTGTTCCGCGAGGAAAATACTGGAATTACCGGGATTTCGTCCAACTTCTTTTCTCGGCGGGGAGGAGAGGGGCTACAGCCCGGCTAAATGCATCGAGTGGATACGATATTCGTTGAAGTCGATTGAGAGGATGAGTTGCATGAAGGTAATGATTCTCGGGGGCGCCGGCATCCAGGGTTCGGCCGCCGCTCGCGACCTAATAGAGTTTCGGGAGGATGTTGAAATAACCCTTGCGGACCTCGATTTGGATTCCATCAAGCCCATATTGGAGTGGCTGGATGATGAAAGGGTCGAGGGCGTGGCCTTGGATGCCGCGGACGAAGACGATCTACGCTATCTCATGGAGGACCGGGATTTCGACGTCATCATCAGCTCGGTTCCGTGGTCCGTGACGCTCCCGCCGCTGGATGCGGCCATACGGGCCGGAGTCGATTTTGTTGATTTCGGCCTGTACCAAAACAGGGAATTCGACGAGAGGTTTTTGGAATACGGCCGACGAGCGCGCGACGCGCGGGTTGCGGTCATTCCGAGCTGTGGGGTGGCTCCCGGGCTGACCAATATACTGGCAGCCTACGGGGCGTCGCGGCTGGAACAAGTCGACACCGTACACATATACGTCGGTGGCATCCCCGAGCACCCCGAACCCCCATTGCAATACAAGACGGTATGGAGCTTGGAGGGCGTTTGGACGCAATTCTTCGAATCCACCCGTGCGATAAGAGGTGGCAGGCCCGTGGAATTAGATCCGTGCTCGGAGTTGGAGACGTTGGAAATCGAGGGGGTGGGCGAACTGGAAGCCGCCCTTACCGACGGCCTTGGCACCATGCTACATATGTACGACGACTCGATCTTCGAGGGGGTCAGCGAGGTATTTGAAAAGACCCTCAGGCATCCGGGTCACTACGATAAGATGCTGACCCTAAAGGAGTGTGGTTTGCTCGACGATGAGCCCATTCGGGTGGACGATACCAGTGTTTCGCCGCGGTCATTTCTTACCACCCTCCTCGGACCCAAACTCAAGATGCGCGAGGGAGAGCGCGACATGACGGTTATGTCCGTCCGCGTCGCCGGGCGCGCCCGGGGAGAGAAACGTTGTTTCACCTACGATATGGTGGATCGTGCTGACTTAGCAACCGGGGTACTCAGCATGGGTCGCACGACCGGTTACACGGGCTCCATTGTGGCGGGAATGTTGGCCGACGATCGCTTGGAGCGGCGGGGGATGGTAGAGCCGGAACGTTTGGGGGCCGACCCGAAACTCTTCGAGTATATGTTGCGGCAATATGCCCGACGTGGCATCGAGATACACGAATCCATCATCGGATGACAGGGCGGAGGAAGAACCGCAACTTTTTCGATGATTCAGAGGGCGTTTTCGGGAGAATACTAGTAATGAGATCGGCGAGGCGCCGGCTTACGGTCACGGGGGAAATCCCGAAGTGCCGATATGGCGGAGAGCATCCCCATCGGCATTGAGATCGTGAAGATCCGAGGTGAATCGTGAACGAATCAAGGAGCGCCCAAGGCGAAGCGGAAGCTGGCAGGAGGTACGAGGGGCAGTCCCCCTCTTCTTCCGTCGACCAGGTGTGGGCCGCGGTGGACGCTGCCCGCGAGATCGCCCCGAAGTGGCGAGAACGGTCCTTCGATGCCCGGGTACGGTTGCTGCGACAGATTCGGCACGAGATTACCGACAGTATCCCGAGATTGATCGATGCCATCTGTCGTGATACCGGCAAGGTGAGGCTCGAGGCGCTTATGGCCGACATCTATCCCACCCTGGATATCCTTCGTTATTACGAGCGCAATCTCGAGGTAGTGCTTCGTCCCGAGAGGAGATCTTCTCCTTTCAATCCCTTCTGGTCAGCGTGGGTGGAATACTATCCCATGGGTGTGGTCGCTGTTATAGCCCCGTGGAACTATCCGTTCCAGCTGGCTGTCGTTCCCGCGATCACGGCCCTGGCGGCCGGGAATGCCGTGGTACTAAAACCTTCCGAGATAACGCCGCGAGTTGGTGACGAGATCGATGCCCTCTTTTCCCGCGTATCGGACCTGGAAGAGGGGCAGGTTCAAATCGTGCGGGGAGCCGCCGAGGTGGGACGTACCCTGGTGGAGACCTCGCCCGACCTCATCTTCTTTACCGGTAGCCAAGAGACCGGGCGGAAAATAATGGAGGCGGCCGCGAGAAATATCACTCCCCTGATACTGGCACTGAGCGGCAAGGATCCTTTCTTAGTGTTGGAGGACGCGGACTTGGAACGTGTCGCGTCGGCGGCAGCATATGCCAGTTTTGCGCACACGGGACAGATTTGCGTCTGCGCTGACCGCCTTTACGT
>CAYLPL010000013.1:0-14701 GCA_964385545.1 uncultured Clostridia bacterium
CGCAGATGGCTGAGGGTGAGAACCTCCATCGGGCTCCCTTACGTCAACCTTGTTCCGTAGAATGCTTCGGCGGCGGCCGTCGTTTCCCGCGCTACCTCGGCAACATCGATCCCGCGCAAACGCGCGATTTCTCCGGCTATTAGCGGTATATAGGCCGGCTCGTTCCTCTTACCCCGGTGGGGGTGGGGCGTAAGATAAGGAGCATCGGTCTCCAAGAGCAGGCGGTCCAGCGGAACATGTCGCGCTACGTCCCGAGTCACGTCGGCATTCTTAAATGTTACCACACCTCCCAAGGAGATGTAGTAACCCTGATCCATCGCCTCCTCCAACAGCATGGCATCGCCGGAAAAGCAGTGTAGCAGCACGGGATGATCCGGCGGGAAATTCTCCAGCATTACGAAGGTATCAGCCTCGGCCTCCCGAGAGTGAATGACCGCCGGCATTGAAAGCTCCACGGCGAGGTCGATCATCTTCTCGAATACCGCTCGCTGCTCTGCCCTGGGCGAAAAGTCATAATGGTAATCTAAACCCATCTCCCCGAGGGCTACGACCTCGGGTTCTCCGGCAAGGGATCGTATCCAATCGAAGGAATCTTCCACGTATTGTTCCGCCTTGTGCGGGTGGACCCCCGCCGTCGACCACATTCCCCCGTGCTCGCGTGCCAAACTCAGGGCCCTTCGCGCCGTAGACCGATCGCTCGATCCGTTGACTACGGCCAGAACGTCGTTCTGACGAGCCCTCTCGAGACACTCGGCGACGTCTGCTCGAAAGGCCTTATTGTCCAGATGGGCGTGCCCGTCCACGAAAGTCATCATTTCACCTTGCTGCCCGGAGTTACTTCTGCCACTGCAGCGATGAGATTCAGCCCCTCGGGTCCCTCGGCAGAGAGCACCATACCCTGCGATTCTACGCCAAAGAGCCTGGCTGGCTCCAAGTTCGCCACCACTACCACGGGATGATCGACGAGATCCTCGGGACGATAGTGTTCCGCGATTCCCGCCACCACCTGTCGGGGTTTCTCTTCGCCAATATTTACCATCAGTTTCAGGAGCTTATCCGCACCCTCAATTTCTTCCGCGGACATGACCACCCCGGTCCGCAAGTCCATCGCGCTGAAGTGTTCGTAATCTATCAAAGAGCTTCCCTCCTCGGATTGTACCTCGGGTTTGGGCTTTGCTTCCGGCTCATCAAATAGGACTTCTTCGGGATCCAAACGCGGGAACAACGGCTCCCCTCGATGGATGGTCGTGCCGGCGGGAGTGCCCCCCCACCTAACATCATTCCAATCCAGTGCTCCCATCTGGCCTCCCATACCAAGCTGCCTCAGCATCTCGGCGGGGGCGTCGATCATAAATGGGGTGAGCAGTACGGCCAGAACTCTTAGTGACTCGGCCAGATCATATATGACGGCATCGCGTTCTTCGCCCTCCAGATTCCACGGGGCCTTGCGTTCCACGTACTTGTTAGCAGCGGACACGAGCTTCCAGATAGCCGACAGGGCATCGCTCAAAAGGTAGCGGTCCAAGGCATCTTCGGCCTCGGAGGTCGCCTCCCGGGCAACTTGCGCTAGTTCGGCCTCTCCTTGCGGGCGTGTCGGGATAGTCCCGTCGTAGTAGCGGTCGATCATGGCAGTGACGCGACTGAGCAGGTTGCCCAGATCGTTGGCCAAATCGACGTTGATGCGATCTACTAAAGCGGCCTCGGTATACTTGCCGTCGGCACCGAACGGAATTTCGCGTACCAGGTAGTAACGGATGGCGTCACGGCCATATTTATCCGAGAGAACCAGTGGGTCCACGACGTTACCCCGCGATTTGGATATCTTCTCGCCACCCAGCGTCAACCAGCCGTGACCGAAGACCTGCTTGGGCAACGGGAGATCCAGGGCCATTAGGATGATAGGCCAGATTATGCAGTGGAATCGGAGTATCTCCTTGCCTATCAGGTGAACCTCGGCCGGCCAGTAACGCCGGAACATATCTTCATTATCCGGATCACCGTATCCGATCGCCGTGATGTAGTTGCATACGGCATCGAACCAGACGTATATCACGTAATCCCGATCGAACGGAACGGGTATACCCCATTGGAGGGAATCCGTCTTCCTGCTGACGCAAAGATCCTCTAACCCGGCCTTGAGAAAGCTGACCATCTCGTTCTTCCGGATGTCGGGCTGGATAAACTCGGGGTGCTCCTCGATATGCTCGAGAAGCCGATGGGCGTACTTGCTGGATCTTAGAAAGTAGGCATCCTCGGAGACCCAGGCTACTTCCCGACCGCAATCGGGACACTTACCATCCGTCAGTTTATTCTGGGGCCAAAAGCTCTCGCACGGGGTACAATACCAACCCTGGTATGCGGAACTGTAAATATCCCCGTTCTCGTATAGCCGGGAGAAGATTTCCTGCACCACGCGCTCGTGCCGAGAATCCGTAGTGCGAATGAAATGGTCGTAAGATATGCCCAGTTCAGTCCATAGATTCTTTATCCATTCCACCATATCGTCCACGAAATCCTGGGGTGATATATCCCGTTCCCGTGCCGCCTGCTGTATCTTCTGCCCGTGCTCGTCGGTGCCCGTCACGTAGAAGGTATCTCGACCGCGAAGACGGTTGTAGCGAGCCAAGACATCAGCAGCCACGGTAGTGTAGGTGTGTCCGATGTGAAGCCTGTTATCCGGATAATAAATCGGTGTCGTGATGTAAAAGGTTTCCCTGGTCAAAGGTATGCCCCCTCTCCGGCAATAGAAAAGGCCCCGCCTCTCAGAGGCGAGACCCGCGGTACCACTCTGATTCACTCCGACCTCGCGGTCGGAGCCTCTCCGGGAGAAGCAGAAGCGACTCCCCATCACACTTTAACGGGTGCGACCGCCACACCTAACATTCCTCGGAGGAATTTCGGCGAGGGACTCCGGGGCCATCTTCGCCCCACCTCGGATCGCCGGCTCTCACCAACCCGACTCGCTTTGCATCCTAAGCGGGGGTACTCCTCCCCCTCAACGTCACTTTGGAATATGTGCCATCATGTACCCCATGGCTTGTCCACGAATATATCCCGCCTCCGGGCACCAGTCAAGGTATCGAACGGCCACAAGGGCCTGCCCGAAGGGGTTTTGCGCCATCGACTACTCCCCGTCTTCGGCAACGATTTCCTCCGCGACGCGCCGTAATCCCTTTCGAGCCTCATCCAGAGCTTCACGCATTGACTCCACCCTTTGTCGATGGGTGGTTAGTTCCGTTTGGGCGCCGGCGACACTGCGTTCCAAGGTTTCAGGCGACGGTCCACCGGCATGGGAACGAACTCGAACACAATACTCGGGATCGAGGGCTTCCCGTACGGTCCGTTCGCTCAGCCCCGTCACCCTCCCCGTCATGTCCTCTGCGGCACGATCCACAAAAGCCAGGGTTATGTCCGTTGCCTTCATCCGAAGCTCGGTCGCGCGTCGAACCACGGAACCGACGAGGTGATGGGCCTCGCGGAAGGAGTAATTACCGCTTCGCACCAATTCGTCCGCCAGCTGGGTCGCGGTGGAAAAGTTCTCGGCGGCCATTTCTCGCATCCGATTTGAGTCGACCTCCATGCCGGAGACCGTAGCTCGCAGTAGCTCCAAAGAGGACATCAGGTGCCCCGAGGCGTTTTCCAATAGATGAAAACTTTGATCGTTAACGTCGGTAACATTGCTGTAGTTGGTGTTCTTTATCGCCGCGAGGGCCGATGACAGGGCCCCGATTACGTGGGATAAGCGCCCCCGGGGCGATTCGAGCACTACAGGATTCTTCTTTTGGGGCATTATGCTGCTGGTTCCACCCAGTCGATCCGGGAGACGTATGATTGCGAATTCGTGCGTATACCATACGTATAGATCCTGTGCGAACCTGCTTAAGGTCGTGGCCATGTTGGCCATGTTGCCCAGGAGTTCGATCAGGTAGTCTCGCCCGGCGACGGCGTCCAAGGTATTCTCTATGAATCCATCGAAACCCAAAAGCGTCGCCGTCAGCTCGCGGTCTATGGGGAATCCCGTACCGGCCAGGGCCGCGGCGCCCATGCAGGATTGGTTGGTATCGTGATAGGTGTTGAAGAGTCGCCTCGTATCTCGAGCGAGGGCGCGCTCCACCCCCGAAAGATAGTGCCCCATGGTTATGGGTTGTGCCGGTTGCAGGTGCGTATAGCCCGTCAGCACATTATCCCTTTCAACCAACGCCCTGTGTAACAATATCCGACGAAAATCCAACGAGTGATCTAGAATGTCGAGTATATAATCTCTAACCTGCATACGGCTCATGGTGGCACCCAGGTCATTCCTGCTCCTGCCAGTGTGCAAGGTTCCGCCCGTTCGGGCACCGAGTTGTTCAATCACATATCTTTCGTAGTTGAAGTACAACCCTTCGAGGTTCTCTTCCAGTTGGAAAACCTCGGGGCCCCCACTATCGATGAGCAGCAGAGTGCGCAGAAGACGCTTGGTGATGCCCCTGCAGATAATGCCCTGACGATCGAGCATTATCACGTGTGCCAGATTGACCTCGGTGAGATAGGGGGTTTTGGCGAGATCCGCTCGCAGCCTGGGCCCGTAGATGTGACGCAAAATCACATCGTCGGCACCGCCCTCCAGCCGCCCCCTCATTTCCACGGGACCCTCGGACAATTGCCCCATCCCCTCTCAAAAACCTATTCACCATGCCCTTCGAAAAGAAGCTCCATACCGATCGATTCGGTTCTATGCCTGATCCTTCCCCTCGGCCCCGGTGGACCGGGTCAGTGACTCGGGGCCGAGAACACCCAGGAGCACCAGGGTTTGCTGCCCATCATTTCTGTACAGGTGTTGCCGTCCACCGGGTATCATGACCAGATCGCCCTTCTCAATAGTGCGCGTTTCACCATCGCAGAACAAAGTCCCACTGCCGGCGAGTACGTAATTGGCCTGTTCCCACTCGTGGCCGTGTTGCCGCGAGATTCCCCCGGGATCGATTTCGACGTGATTGATCCGCAGGGAATCACCGTCGACGGGTCCGCGATAGTGCAAACCCCTTGCTCCATCCCCCGTAACCGACCTGGATGGAAGCTCGGAGGGCCGTAAGATTCTCATGAGCATCTCTCTCCTCCCGAGATTATGGATTCGATGTGACTGCGGACCACGATAAACTGACGCAGAGATCGCGCCCTGTTTAGTTCCAGGGTCCATTGGCCGTCGTATCCCCACTCCAACAAACGATACATCATGCCCTCCAAGGGAATACCGCGCCCCCGCGTTAACAACAGAATCTCACCCGAGGGGCGACGCGACATGCGCCCCTGAACGTGGACATTGTTTATCTTCTCCAGGGCAAAATGGAAATCCTCGAGATTGCCGTGGTGAGATACCCAGGACAAATCCAGCGTCACGCCGAGATTCTCTCCTGCGCCCAGGATCGACTCGAGGGACCGAGGCTGCGATGATGCGGCACCGTTAGTCGGGACATTCCCCACAGATAGATTCACCCCGGGATGCCGGGATGACTCTTCGGCGAGGGTCTGACCGACCTCTGCAAGCTGGGGTCTCACATGCCTGGGATCCCAGGCATGAACCACTACAACTCCGGCCCCCAATCGATGTGCCACTTCGATGTTATTCTTCAATAGTTCTCGGCCCAGAACGCGATCCACCGGATTCCAAGAAGCCAGGAAACTACCCAAATCCCTGTTCCCGTGTAGCGAGAGAAAATGGATGCCCCTAAGCTCACCCGTCAACCATGTCGACATGTCTTCGAAGTCGAAGCCGGGTGACTCTTCCCAGGGACTCGGCTGCCTCGTTCGCGGCTTGGGATGGGTCCTCCAATCGGGATGCAACACCAGTTCGAAAGAACGATTCCCGAGCGCTGCCGTCGCGCTCCGCAAGGCGCCAATATCGTGATAGGGCCGTCCCAGGGCGTAGGGTAGCGTACCCGTAGATATCGCGACACGGTTGAGAAGCAACCTCGATGAATCGCCGCCTATCTCCAGATCCTCCATGGCGAGGGCACTCCTTTCCCGACTCGGCCCCGCTGGCGGCGTTCCAGGGTGATTGGCGCGAGCAGATAGTCAATATGGGTCGTTATTGGGTAGTATACCGCCGAATCCCGATATGCTTTACAATATATGTACACCTTAACCGCCACAGTCACCACTATCACATCGCAACAGCCGTCACATCGACCGCCACCGCACAGTTAGTATCCCCCGAAGTCGGGTATGAAACTCTCCCAGGGACCGAGTGCAGCAGAGAGGAGATTGGAACGATATGAAGTCCACCGGCATCGTTCGGAAGGTCGATGAGCTCGGCCGCGTCGTTATTCCAATTGAGTTGCGGAGGACCCTGGACATAAGTCGCAGGGATTCGCTCGAGATTTATGTGGACGGTGACAATATCATCCTTCGCAAGTACGAACCGGGATGCGTTTTCTGCGGGAGTGTCGAAGACACCCGGCAGTACCGCGGGAAGACCGTCTGTGAGAGCTGCCTCGACGAGATCGCCAAACTCGCCTGAGGTGATGTCGGTCCTCTCCGGGTGTAATTGGTGAACAGTGGAGGCACCTGCGTGGGTGCCTCCTCGGGTTTGGCGAAAGGCGATTCATCCCCTGCGCCCTCGATTGTCACCGTGACGATATGGACACCTCATTCGCCCCGCCTTTGAAAGTGCCGCATAGATCCATAAAGGGCAACCAGTCTGTCGTACTCTTCCTGAGAGTAGAAAGAACACCCCCCGCGCGTGAAACGTATCGCCACTTCGATCACGAACTGCCCCGCCGCCGCGATATCGATCTCGCGGCTGGCTCCGGTAGCGCACCCCGGAACGGCCGTTTCGGCCGTGACCGCCACGCCCACCACGGGAGCATTCGTGGCCGTAGCCGGTTGGACGAGGCTATTGATGTGGTCCAGGCCATTTCCGTAGGGCGTGATGTCCTGCTGGGCGAGCGCGAGGACCACAGGAGCGCGCCCGGTAGTCGTGGCCATGATCTCCAAAAGATCCCTGGACGGGGGCAAGATGTACCCCTCTTTTATCGTCGGGGTGATCGCGAAACCGTTATGGTTCACCACTTTATTACCCTTGGTGGTATCGATACTCAGTAGGGCCTGCATATCTTCGGTGACTTCGCGATCGTTCATCTGCGCCATGCTCACCGGTGAACCCATGAAGGGTACGGGATCGTGGGGTGTCACGGGTGCGTTAGGACATACGTGGGTGGAAATCACCACGTCCCCGGGCAAAATGTCGCCCGCTTTCTGCATGGACCAGAGTTTGGACGCGACACTGAGGGCACAGATTGCTCCGTCCGCATCCGAAACCAATCCAATCTGTGCGGGTCGTGCCCCGACTCCGCCGAGACGACCGACGACCCCCAGTGTCGGAGCATCTCCACCCCTGGAAGCACCATCGGATCCGACGAGTACCAAACGGACGAAATCGGTACTACCCGTTTCCCCCTGTACAGTCTCCACCTCGATGGTTGGCAAACCTCGATTGCGGAAATGCCTCCTAACCCGGTCACCATCCACCGAAGCTCCATCCAGCAAATCTATAATATCCAGCACGTGGCGCAATATCACTTTGCCACATCCCCCCTAACTCCTGATTAAGACTTCTCCCGCGGATTCTCCGATGGGACGTCCCCCTCGCACCGCCACACAGCCGTTGACCAAAACCATATCTACGCCCATGGGAAATCGGTGGGGATCTTCGTAGGTAGCGGCATCTCCGATTCTATCGGGGTCGAACAAGACCAGATCCGCGACAAAACCCGGAGCTATCAAACCGCGATCAAACAGGCCCAACTTGGCTGCTGGCCAGGAGGTCATCTTTGCCACCGCCGTTTCAACCGACATGATACCTTCATCGCGGGCATATTTGCCCAAAACTCGGGGGAAAGTTCCGTAGTTCCTCGGATGGGGATTTCCTCCACCGAGTGGACCTTCGGGCGATATTGAGCTCCCGTCACTTCCGACCATGATTAGGGGGTTGGAAAGGACTTGTCTCACGTCCTCCTCGCACATACCTCTATAAATCATGGTTGTTTCAGCATCGTCATCGCTCAAAAGATCCAGTACGAATTCTCGCGGATCCATACCCCTGCGTGTGGCCAGCTCCGCCACCGTGTGCCCCTCGAGGGATCGATTTCTCTCCCTGCGGACGGTGGCGATCATGATGTCTTCCCACTTTATGCTGTCACCCCACTTATCGATTATCCGATCCCTCGCGGCCGCATCGTCGAGGCGCCTCAACATGACCTCTTTGCCCCCGTCGTGCATCCAGTCCGGGAGGGTAGTCTTCAGGCTGGTCGAAGAAGCGGTGTAGGGGTAGGCATCACCCGTTACATCCAAACCCTCTTTTCTGGCCAGCTCCATTACGCGAAGGGCTTCTCCCACCAATCCCCAGTTCGCTCGTTCGAAGGCCTTCAGATGAGAGATTTGCACCCGACAACCGCCCCGTTGTCCGATGTCGATGGCTTCTTGCACGGCCTCGATGAGGTTTTCCCTCTCATTCCTCAAATGGGTAAAGTAGACGGCATCGAACTCGCCCAACACTTCACCGAGACAGACGAGCTCTTCCTTCGCGCAGTAGACGCCGGGCGGGTAGATCAATCCTGTCGACATGCCGAAAGCCCCGTCGCGCAAGGCGTCCCGGAGGATCTGCCTCATCTTATCCATCTCTTCGACCGAAGGAGGACGATCTTCCTCACCCATGGCCAGGGTGCGGATATTGCCGTGCCCTACCACGGGAATAGCGTTGACGCTTAGACTCCTACGACGTAACAGGTCAAGATACTGTGACAGAGAACTCAAAGATATCTCCGGGCCAAAAACCTCGGGCCAATGCTCGCGTATGTGCGCCATACCCCTCACATCTCGCGGGGCCGCTGAGATTCCACACTGTCCTATGACTTCCGAGGTGACGCCCTGAAGCAGCTTGCTCGGGGCGCCGGGGTCGACGAGGAAATTGAAGTCCGAATGCGAGTGTATGTCGATGAAACCAGGAGCGAGCACGAGCCCACCTGCGTCGACATACTCCCTGGTATCTTCTCCGGCGAGATCTCCGATTGACTCGATACGACCCGCCTTAACTGCAACGTCCGCTTCAAACCAGGGACTTCCGGTTCCATTCATTACTTGGGCCCCACCGATGACGACATCCAGCATTCTATAACCTTCTCTCGCATCTCGGGCTAACAGGGCTGATAATGAGACCTCTCCTGTGGGCTACTCGTCCGATCACTTCTCTCGCCAAGCCTCGAAGGTGCGGTAGAGATCCGATTTGGTGAGCCTGTGCCCTCGCGCCACGGTAGCGACTGCCTCCGAGGGTCGATATCCACCATCGACCAAAAGCTGTATCTGCGACATCAAGAGGTCGTCGCGGTCGGGTACATCCCCTTCGGCGAGCACGGCGGACTCATCCGAGGCTTCACCCTCGAGGCGATACCCAGCTGGCGCAATCAGGACGGTGAATTCGCCGCGTAGGGATTCGGGATTACCATCAAACCAGCCAAGTAGTTCTTGTGCCAAACCCACCTGCGTGTCCTCGTAAATCTTGGTGAGCTCACGAGATACCGCGATCAGCCGATCGTCGGCTACTTCTCGGAGCAGCTTCAACAAGCGGATGATCCTCGAACGCCCCTCGTAAAGCACCAGGGTCAAATCCAAAGATAGATATTCGCCGAGCCAATCGGCGGCGGCATCACCGCGAGGAGGAAAACCCAGGAAAGCGAACCGTTCGACGGGGAGACCGCTGACCGAAAGGGCGGCCAGGGCAGCCGAGGGTCCGGGTACGGCCAGGATGGTGAGGCCCCGTTTCCGGGCCTGCCTGACGAGCCGAAATCCCGGATCGGAAATACCGGGAGTACCAGCCTCGCTGATGAGCGCGACATCGTTGCCACCGAGCAAAATGTCGATCAACTCGGGTACCCGGGCTTTCTCGTTGTGCTCGTGAAAACTGATCAGGTGAGATTCCGTTATCCCGACGTGATGCAGAAGAACGCCGGCGGCCCTGGTATCTTCCGCGGCTATGGCATCAACCGCTTTGAGGATCCTGGCCGCTCTGGGGCTCAGATCCTCGAGGTTCCCGATCGGCGTGGCGACGACGTACAGATTCCCCCTGCCTTGTTCGCCGCTCATCTTCTACGCTCCAATCGAGAGAGGAACCACGTGGCGCCTCCTTTGAAAACTCGCCGCGTCGCGATGAATCTATTCGCGCCTCCGACTTACCTCGTCGGCATCGTAGGTAATCGTTTCGTTATCTTCCATCCGAACCTGAACTCTGCCATCCAGGGCGTTCGTGCGCACAACTCTTCCGAACCCGTCGTTGGTAATTACTCTGGTTCCCGGTTTATAGGAGTGCTCTTGCATACTCTTATAGGTGGGATCTTCGAATTGAAGGCAGCACATAAGACGTCCGCAAAGGCCGGAAATCTTCGCGGGATTGAGGGACAAATTCTGGCGTTTCGCCATACGGATGGATATGGGGGAGAACTCCGTCAGGAAAGTCGAGCAACAACACTCCCTGCCGCACGGACCTATCCCGCCAATCATCTTCGCCTCATCGCGGACTCCGATTTGCCGAAGCTCTATCCTGGTGTGAAACGTTCCCGCAAGATCCCGGACTAGTTCGCGAAAATCGACGCGCCCGTCGGCCGTAAAGTAAAAGATTAGTTGCCCGCCATCGAAGGCGTACTCAGCGTCGACGATTTGCATTTCGAGACCGTGCTTATCGATCTTTTCTTCGCAGATCGCTATCGCCTTCTGCGCCCGTTCTTCATTTTGCCAGGCGCGCACGCGGTCCTTTTCCGTGGCCACCCTCAAGACGGGCCGAAGCGGACTCACGACTTCATCCTGCGGAATATTCCGCGGACCGAAGATGACCTGACCCATGGATTGTCCGCGCGACGTTTCCACGATAACCTCATCGCCCGGCTGGAGTTCATTGCCCGCCGGATCGAATGAGTATATCTTTCCAGCCTCCTTGAACCTAATGCCCACTACCTCGGGCATCCTTTTCCCCCCGTCGCCGCTCGAAGCGGCAGTTTAACGTCATTATAGGTTCAGATTAAGATATCCCGCAACTCGATCAAGCATACTTCCAGGGCCAATCGCCGATTAGCATTGGCCCGTAACGCCTCGATGGTTTCGGTCAGGACGTCGACGATCCCGGAATACTGGCGTGGAGTGACCTTGCCTTCAGTCATCGCGCGTCGAAAAGTGACCGCCACAATATCGAGCTTGTGCTCGGCGGATTCGGCGTCCCCGCCGAGTTTTTCTGCCCAGTCTGAAATCTGTGCCGGAGAAAGGGAATCTGCCATCAACGATTCCACCAGGGTCCCCAGGGATTGCCACACGGTGGTTCCTTCCGGGGACGTCATTTCCCGGGCAATCTCCAGATCTCCGCCCGACATCGTGAATATGTCGGGAATCCTCTCCGCGTCGACGCCCTCGGAGCGCAAGCGGCGGCGAAAGGCCTCGACCCCGGGATTGCCGAAGGGGATGATCACGCAACGAGAACGGACCGTCGGCAACATGTATCCGGGACCCGGTACGATCAGCAGCAACGAGGAGGCCCCAAGGGGATCCTCGAGTGTTTTGAGGAGGGCATTTTGCGCGTGGATGGTGAGTTTCTCTGCCTCCGGAATGATTACGACCTTGCGACCACCATAGAAGGAGCGCCGACCAAGGGGTTCTCTTACCTGAGTTCTCACTTCCTCGATCCCGATGCTCGATTTTCCCCCCTTGCGCTCCACCGAATGAATATCGGGATGGGTATCCGAATCCATGGCGCAGCTATCACACTCACCGCAGGGAACGTCGGGACCTTCGGACAGCCGACAAACCAATCCACGGGCAAACCAGCGGGCGGCCTCCTCGCGCCCGCGACCGCGCGATCCGATGAATAGGTAGGCGGAGCTGGCCGAGCCGCGATCCAGTATTCCCCGAAGCATCCGGAAGGCCGTCGGCTGCTCCTCCTTGAATCGTTCGGGATTCCATGTCACAGATTGGGTATCCTTTATGTCCCCCACCTCCGCCTAGATCTGGACGAAACGTTCCACGTCGAGAACGAAAACCGTCGCACCGCCCACGGTCACCTCTACGGGATAGGGTACATACGACTCCCCGGTACTGCCGCTTATGGGCGTCAAGGGCGTCACCGTCTGCTCCCTTGTCCGGCATACTTGCTTGATAGTATCCAGGACTTCACCGACGGCCCCACTTTCGCAACCTATCAGCAATGTGGTGTTGCCCTCGCGGAGAAAGCCTCCGGTACTGGAAAGCTTCGTGGCACGGTATCCCGTGTCGACCAATGCCTGAAGTAGGTCGGGCGCATCCTTATCCTGGACTACGGTCACGACCAATTTCAATCGAGATCACCCCTTCTCTCTACTCTTTTGATGTTTGCCGCCCGACGACCAGGCGGGCCATAACGATCTCTTTGATCTTTGCCGCAGTCTCCTCCACTCCGCTTCCGGTATCGACTAGCACGATTCTCTTCGGATGTCTTCGGGCCAATTTGGCGTAACCCATCCTAACTCGTCGATGAAAATCCTCGCCCCTCGTTTCAATTCTATCAGGTTGCGCGATCTCTCCCGAAGAGACAAGCTCGCGCCCCTTGCCCAAAACGATCGTCAGGTTGGGAATCGCCTCACGCAACGCCCATCGGTTTATCGCGAGGACGTCGTCCTCTTCGAGGCCAAGTCCGAAGGCCTGATAGGCTATACTCGAATCGATATACCTATCGCATATCACGACTTCACCGCGCTGAAGCGCCGGTACGATGACAGTGTGGACGAGTTCCGCGCGGGCCGCGGCAAACAGGAGGGCTTCGGTGGCAGGAACCATTTCTTCACCGTCACCGAGTAATATGGAACGCAGCTTCTCGCCCACCTCCGTTCCCCCGGGCTCGCGGGTGCGCAGCACGGTATAGCCTCGTTCCTTCATCCAGGAAGTGAGTAGGCTGGCCTGGGTGCTCTTTCCGGAGGATTCTGCTCCCTCGAAAGATATAAAGAAACCCCGTGCTCCGGGGTCGGGATCCGAATCCGAGTCGGCGGGATGCGCCGATTCGGAGTTGTTAATTGGCATTTGATGAAACCCCTCTATCCAGGTACGAATGATGTCCATTCGCGCCCTCGCATAACGGGGCACGAATGGATTGATTACCCGGTTATATTTCTACGATGAGGCGGGGCATTCCTCCCTGCGGTCATCGAGCAAGTCGATGGGCGGGAACCTCCACCCTGACCAAGCGGCGCAGTATTAGGAGATTGACCAAAAGTCCGGATCCGAGGGCGATCGGGCCTATTATGCCGCCGACGGCCGGGTAGAAATAAACCGATCCAAAGGCTATTGCTATCACGGTAGATACATCGGCGGCCTTGGCGATACCGATGGCCGCGGTACTTCTGCTCTTCATGGCCACGCCAACCCACATGTCCACCAGTCCACCCAGGATCACGTAGCTCACGGTCACGAGGATTATCGTTTGCGCAGCATTCAGTAGCCTCGTTTCGATTCCCATCAAGTTGGATAGGATCCAGCCGGTACCGCCCGACAATACGAGTACGGCCAGTACAAAAGCATCGAGCCCGATTATCCAGTAACCTACCTTTCGAAGGCTTTGCCACCAGCGCCCACTTTCCAAAAACACCAGGATCGTCTGCCCCAGATTGGGATGCACGAAGGCCACGAACAAGAACGCCACGCTCCACGCCACCTGGAAGGCAGCCAGGCTACGCTCCGGGTGCAACCCGCGGGCGAGGGCAGCATTGATGGCCGGGAAGGTAAGGGAACCGAGATAACCGTTGATGACCAGTGGGACGATGAATCTCACAATTTCTCCCACACTACAAGGATTGCCGGATTCGGGCCGAGCCGGAATGGTGTTCGGGTAGTTATTGTTGAGGTGGGCGGCGGCCAAAGCGCACCCAATAGCTTCAAAGAGCATTCCCGCGACCCAGATAGCGCCGCCAACCCCCGTGGGGCTGAACCAGCCCATACCGGGAAGTACCATAGCCAAGACCATCATCAATCCCAAACGAAAGAGCATCGCGACGATCATTAGCGGGGTTTTGCGGTGAATCAGGATTACCGCCTGACCCCAACCACGAACGGCATAGATGGTGGGTAGAAGGATACATAACCTTACGACATCCAACACATCAGGCAAAAGATCGCGCGGCGCGCCGAATATCTCCGCATAAACCAAGGCACCTAGGGAAGTGTATCCCAACAAAGCGATCCATGCCGTGAGACCGAAGACCATGACAAATGTTACCTTAAGGGCGTTGCTCATGCTTACGTGGTCCCTCCCGAGCGCGATCATCATGTTTCGGCTGCTCCAAAGAGGCGATGCAAAGAGATTGGTGACGGTCTGGCCCAGGGCAAATGCCGCCAAAGCCGCCTCGGGTCGGATCGTGCGAGCGAGACCGGCGTTCACGATGGTAAAAGTGCTGGCCATGATGAGAGCGGTGATGCCGAGGGGAATCTGGAACCGGAGCACGGCATTGCGACGCTTCCTCTCCTCGAGATCAATTACCTCGCGTTGAGCGACTGCTCGACGCAAAAAACGATCCAATCCCAACCAACACCACCCACCTTATCCATTGAAACAATGGCGGTAATTGAAGATGTATCGGCGATATTTCCCAACCGACATATTCAATAGGTATTCGATGTATTCCGGGCAAATCCCGCCGTGGTTTTGGTTCAGAAATGA
>CAYLPL010000014.1:0-14482 GCA_964385545.1 uncultured Clostridia bacterium
GCAAATTAGTTATCCGTGCGGGGGCAAATTCCTCCAGCTCTTTGGACACCGTACCCTCGCATGCGGAGAATGAAAGGGGTTCGCAAAGTTGACGTCTTTTGGGGCAAACCGGCATATCTTCGCGATTTCCCTAGCGACCGGGGGAGGAATTATTCTTGCGTAACCAATATAGTATTGGGGGGGAAGCCCCCGGAACGGAGTTGGAAAGCCGACATGCGACACCTGGCCGGTACCTGCGCGCAAATCCTTACCGTGACTTTTGTCATCGCCTTCTTAGTCTGCAGTTTCTCCCCCGCCGTCGGCGCCGGGGACGAGCAAACGATTTCCATGGACGCCCTGCTAGAGGAACACCTGCGGGAAAACCGCCTGCCCGGCGGCGCTGCGGCCGTGGTTCGCCCCGACGGGAGCATGCACCTTTATGCCCGCGGCAACGCGTCCGCGGACGTCCCCATGACCCCGGATACCCCCGTGTACATTGCCTCCATCTCCAAGTCCTTCACCGCCGTGGCCATCATGCAACTGGTGGAACGAGACCTCCTGGATCTCGACGAGCCGGTGGTCAACTACCTGCCCGAGTTCTCCGTCGCCGACCCCGAGGTGACGGAGCAGATAACTGCCCGGCATCTACTCACCCACACCAGCGGCCTATCGGAACGCACCTACACCGAGGACCTCCCGGTGGATGCGGAGATTGCCGATTCCGTGGCCGCGCTGTCGGAGGCGGTCCCCGTCGCAGAACCGGGCGAGCACTTCGCCTACTTCAATCCGGGTTACTCGGTGCTGGGGCTTCTCATCGAAGAGGTCTCCGGCGTGGACTACGGGAAGTATCTGTCTCGAAACATCTTCGAACCGCTGAACATGTGGTCCACCTTCACCGATCCCGAGGAGGCCGAGGAGGCGGGACTGGCGACGGGCCATACCCCCTATTTCGGCTGGCCCGTGGCCTCGGGGGGAGGGTTTTTGCGCCACGCCCTGCCCGCGGGATTCATCATCTCCACCTCGCGCGACATGGGACGCTACGGGGCGGCACTTTTGGCCGGCGGATCACTGGGATACGCCGATATCCTCTCGAAGGAGTCCGTCGAAAAATTGTGGCGCGTGCCCGAGGAGGGCGAGCCTTACGGTATGGGATGGAGTGTGCTGGACGAAGAAGGGGAGAGAATCGTGAACCACGGGGGATCGCTGCCCGGTTACTCCTCCCAAATGGTACTGTTGCCGGACCGGGAAACCGGGGCTTTGCTGCTTTTCAACGGTAACCACCTGCTCTACGGGATGACCGCCCACGGAACGCTGGTCGAGGAGATGGCCGACGTGTTGCGCGGGCGAGAGCCCGAGGGGGGATCTGCGGTCGGGGCCCTCGCCATCGCTTCCCTCGTAGTCTTCGTACTGGTGGTGGGCACGTCGCTTTGGTCCACCTTCGGGCTCCCCCACTGGCGAAGGAATGTGGGGAATTATTCCCGCTGGAAGATAATCCGGGACATATTCGTACCCCTCGCGGGCTCCATCGCCGCCCTGACCCTGCCACCGTGGCTGATGAAGACCGCCAGCGACAGGGCGGTGACCTGGGAGATCTTCTTCTCGCTCGCCCCGGACCTGGGCCTGACTTTCCTCATCCCGGCGGTGCTGGGGATAAGCGTTGGGTTGGTGCGGCTGATGTCGGCCATCGGGGTTGGCCTGGCGCAAAGGCGAAGGCAGGCGGCCTACGAATCCGGCGCCAGCGAATCGACCCAGGATTCCATCTGATCCAGGGAATCCTCACCCCAGCCGAGGCTCTCCTCGCGGATCTGCCCGGAGGTATCCACTATCAAGGTGGTGGGAAGGGCCCGGATAGAGTACTCCCGGTGCATCTCGGCGTCGGGATCGAGGTACACTTCCATCTGCAGGTCGGTATCGGCTAAGAACCGCTCCATGCTGTCCCGCGACGTCGCCGTCACGAAGATGACGTCGAACCCCTTCGCCCGCCATTCGTCTATGTGGGGCTGCAACTGCAGCGCCTCGTCACGACAGGCGCCTCAGCCCGGGGAAAAAAACGACACCGCGACGGCCCTCCCTTCCCAGTGGTCGGGGAAGGGTACCACCTCGCCGCCTTCAAGTTCCACGAGTTCCGCCGCGGGGGCCGGCGCGGGTTCCACTCCGGCGGGACTGGTTTCTCCACCGCAGGCCGCCAGGCTCGAGGCCAGAAGCAGCGCAATGAGTATTATCGACAAAGACAAAGGTGTATATCTCCTCAATCTTCTTCACCTCCCTTCCGGGTCATGGGCCCGACGAATTCCAGGGCCGACTCGGGACAGGCCGCGACGCACGAGAGGCACCGCAGGCACTCGCCCAGGTCGATACCACCATCGGTCGGGTCCAGATCAACGGGGCAGGCCTGGCGACAGGCACCGCAGTCCGTGCAGATACCGGGATAGAAATCGATCCGCCAAAGGGATCTCGAGTTGAGTAGACCCAGCCCCGCCCCGAGGGGGCATAACGTGCGACAGAAGGGCCGGTAGTAATGCGCAATGCCGACGGCGACCACCGCCGCCAACAAGAGTAACCGCCAGCCGAATAGTACGCCGGCCAGACTGCGCAGGGTGGGGTCGACGGCCAGGAGGGGAATGGAGGCGGTGAGCGTTCCCGAGGGACAAAGATAGGTGCAAAATCGCTCGTAGCCGATATTCAAAGCGCCCGAGGGTATGGCGGCCACGGGCAAAAGCAGGGCCAACACCCCGTATTTCGCCCACCGCAACGCCCCGGGCACGGCCATTGCCCTACCCCGGCGTCCCCGCCACAGTAGATCCTGGAAGAGACCGAAGGGGCACAACCAGCCGCAGGGAATGCGGCCAACCAGGGCGCCCATCGCCGCGATGAAGCCCACCACGTAAAAGGGAAAGGTGCCGCGGGCCGCTGCGTTTTGGGCCGCTCCCAGCGGACAGGCGAACAGGGCCCCGGGACACGAATAGCAGTTCAGCGTGGGAATACAGGTGGTCTTCAGGGAGCCGCGGTATATGTTGGCCAGGAAGAAGCCGGGAAGATATGCGTTGCTACCGAGCGCCGCCAGCCACTGGATCCAACGCCGACGTGCCCCGAGCCTCCCGCGAGAGCGATTCTTCCTCATCGCAATCCCAGGCATTCCAGGCACAGGGTGACCGCCTTATCCAAGACTTCCACGTGCTCTCCCCGGGCGATTCCATAGGCGAAAACCCCCAGGGCCAGGGCCAGGACTATGTATCGGTTCCACTTTTGTCCCACCAGGCGGAGCACCTCCCCTCGCGTGACCCATTCCCGTACGGTGATATGCTAAACGCATCTTTGATTCAAGAACCTGGCCTTGCGATAGATGAAGGGTCCCCAAAATATTTTGGGGACCCCTGGTGAGAGCCTCTCAGACACTCCCTGCTAGATTAGCCTTTGCCTCGCCGCTCCCGCGAAAAGAGTCTGCTGCCGCTTGTTACACGGCTACACGCTCACCGTCCTAATCGCGGAGAACCTCATCAACGACCACATACCCGACCACGCCATCGATGGTGTACAATCCCAGATATATCGACTCGTCGTAATCGTCCAGTTCGGTACGCTCGATGTACTCTTCTACTTTGGCATCATAGTAGAAGACGTCTTCCGCCAGCGGGTACGTATTGAACTCCTGTTTGGCAGATACTCGGAGCTGCAGACTCGCAAGTCTGACATGCTGCAGTTCGATTCTAATCCACGTTTCCGTGCTTTCATCGTAGCCACCACCATAGCCATGGACCTCTTTTAGGGATGTCGCATCCTCAATATCGTAGAGTACCGGCCCATCGTCCTCCACTCGGTCGGTGATGACGACCACCTGATCGAGGAAAGCGTCGAGGGAATAGACTCTCTTGGCGTAATCTCCGGTCGCCAGAGAACCCACCTTGGTTTCCCCGGCCAGGGATACGTCGTCCAACTCGACCTCGCTACCGTCGGCGAGCTGCAACAGGACGTCCGCCTCGCTATCCCCCTCCTGGTAATCGGAGTATTCCATTAGCCGGGCGAAATAGACCTCGTCCTCGGCCACGGCCCTGAGCTGCACCCGGGCCTCGTCGTCGTGACCGAGCAGGAACGTGGTATCCCTTCCGATGTTTATCGAGGACGCCGGGAGGTAGTCGGTGTCGAGGCCCACCCGCTCGCCGTCGACGCGGACGTAATCGGAACCGCGGGCGGTGACTTCACCGGAGGCGAACCGGTCGGTGATCACCGAAAGGAGCGACAGTTCCCCTTCGGCACCGTCGAGATCGGTCCCGTGGGCGGCTTCGACCAATCGGGCACTGGCGATGGCGTTGGCATCGTCTCCGTAATCGTCGCGGAATTCCTCGAAGCCCTCTTCCAAGTCCGCCAATGTAACTTCCTCGCCGTTTAGCAAAACGGTGGTCTCATCACTAACAGCCAGCGCATCGCTTCCCTCGCCGGCGGCATTCTCCCCGGTGACGTCCCCGAACTCGGGATCATCATCGTCCTCGAGGTTCACGTCGGTCAGCAATACGTCTTCGAAGGTGTCGAAATACGCATCGATGAGCTCGACTTCGTCGTCGGCATCCAGGTGCAGCCGCACCCGGTCGTCCTCGTCCACGTAGTCTTCCTTCTCGCTTGCGTCCGGGATGACTTCCGCACCCTCGTTTACGCTGACCTCGAGCTCGCCAAAGGATACGTGATCGAAGACCCGGCCGTCTCGTAGTTCCAGCCTGCGGCCACTTCTCCAGCGAGCGAAGGTCCCGGCGATGACGTTGGTCTCGGTAAGCTCCACGAAACGGACCTCGCCGTCCTTCGCATAGTAGTCGACCGTATTACCGTCCAAAGAAGACAACTCGGAGGAGCCGAAGACCGATACCGGGTCGGAGAAATCGTACCAGTCGCCACCGAGTTGTATGCGGGCACCGTCAAGTTCGTCGACCGAGACCTCGGCCTCGAAATCGAAGACCTCCTCGAGCAGCCTGTCCTTATCCTCGTCCTCTTCCCCGTCGCCGTCGGCGGGGACCACATCGAGGGCATTGGCGGCCATGATGGCCATTTCTTCGCGGGTCATGGGGAGTTCGTATGATATGGAGACACCGTCCGTTATTCCCAGCTCGGCGGCCTTGGCCACGTGGGCCGCGGGCCAGGGACCGCTGATCCCGGTCTCGTACCCCAGGGCGCGCACCAGCATGGTCGCAGCCTCGGCCATGGTAACGGGCGCCGACGCGTCGAAGATGCCATCCCCGCGTCCCTGGATGATTCCCATGGAGTGCGCGGCGTTGACCCAACCCCTGGCCCAATCGGGTATGGTGTCGGTGAAATCGGGGGGCATGGTGGACAGCGTGTTGGCGGTGGACGCGCGGTTCATGAAAGCCACGACCACCTTGGCGAACTCTACCCGGCTGAGGATACCCTCCGGATTCACCGTGCCGTCGCCGGAACCCTCGAATATCTCGAGGGCCTTCAAGAGGGCGAAGTCGCGCGCCGCGGCGGAGTCGTCGGATACGTCGGTGAAGGGAGATCTTACGATCTCGACCCCGGAATCGGCGAAGGCGATGCCGAAAGAAGTCAAAACGAAAACTGTGGTCAGCATTAGTGCGAGGTACCTGCGCATCATGTGAAACCTCCTGTTGTGGGATTTTGTAGCATGCGGTCCACCAAAACGATGGCGAACCTTGGGCCTTCGCGCCGGATTCGAATATCCCCTCGTATCGGTCGACAAAGGACGAGGACATAGCGCGCTCATCCCTGAAAGCAGCGGCGCGGAGAATCAATCCGGAGGATATGGGAGAGATTGAAGAACAGCCCGGCGAAGCGTTGCCTTCTCGTTATTGAATCGGCAACAAATGCGGGACTCGCTTCAACCGGGAAGTCGGAAAGTGAACTTGCCATGGGTTAACCCCACCGGATACTAACCATCAAACCAAAAACCAAGACCACGATGCAACCGGCCAGATTAGATCAATCCCTTGGGTCGCAGCGATGCCCGCGCGAAGTGTCGCACCAGCGATGCTCATCGGCACGGATGCACGAAGGGCAGGCTGGCTCGGACCTGCGCCGACCCAGCCCCCGGCCGAGGGTCCACGCTCTTTTGCGCGACTGATGACCACCTCGGCGGGGTAAGTTGAGGGGAATTTTGAGTTGATTATCCAGGGTGCCTACGACTCGGCGACTAATCCCGGGGGACGAGCAGGATATCCCCGCCCCCGGGTGCAATAATAGCGGTGGTATTACCAAAACGATCAAAGTGAGAAAGGAGTGTGGATCATGCCCAAAGCAGACCTGTCCAAACGCTTCATCGCCGCCCTAATAGATGGATTGATCATCGCCGTACCCTCACTCATACCCGTCGTCGGCGCCCTCATCGGAACCCTTTATGCCCTCACGAAAGACGCCTTGGTCTACCAGCTGATGGGTGATGAGAATTACCGCAACCGAAGCATCGGCAAGAAGATCATGAATCTCGAGGTAGCCCGGGTGGACGGAGTAGGAAACGAAGATATCGACTGGGGTACATCCGTCAAACGGAATCTGCCCCTCGCCATCGGGACCCTGATCATGATCATCCCCGTAATAGGCTGGGTCATCGGACCCATCGTGGGCCTGGTAATTGGAGTTATCGAGGTCATCTTGGTATTCACCGACCCAGAAGGCCGTCGCTTGGGAGATAAGTTCGCCGGAACCCGGGTCATCATGACGGAAGTCAAGGTCGAAACCAAGGCATCATAATCGTCGCGTTCTTCATCTGCTGTATTTTTTTTTCAACTGTGCAAATCCGTTCCCAGGGCGGCGATTTCGCCCGCACCGAAGCCAAAAACCCGAAAATTGTCACCTCGGGTATGGTCTTAAGGGCAAAAAGTCTCAAGACGTGCGGGTGCGATTTGGATGATCTAAAACCCATCCGGCTCACCCGCACGTTTTCTGATGCGAAAGTGGGTCGTGTTCACGCCAAAGCCCAAGAGAAAGCTACGAAGATGGGGCAACCCATCGACCATCCAGGGAACACCTTCTCGTTCGCAATACCCATATCGGGCAGATTCTTCCGAGGAACCTCGGACCGCACATATCCCCCGAAACGTCTAATTCCGCGAATTCGGCTCCACACCCAAGACCTTTTAGAACCCGATTCATTCCCTTGCCGGTACGCGATCATACCGAGTGGCGACCCGGGAAACGGTCTAATCCCCACGGAGTTCCCTCAAAAACCTCTCTGCCTCGCGGGGCGATTTGAAATGCAGGATGCGCATACGGGGGTGAGCCCGCTCCAGGAGAACCTGGGTCTGGGTGGACTTTTGGGATCTGAACTTCCAGATGTAACCCAAAAAGGAAAGTAGCTCCTTGTCGATGCCCTCAGGACAGTCTTCGGCCATATCCGGTCGCGGACCCGAACAAAGGACCCGTCCCAATGCCCTCTTTAGGCATGTCCATCGCGGGTAGTCGAGATAGACGGCAGTATCGGCGGCCGCAAGCCGCTCCTCGAGAGTCCAGGCGTAGTGACCGTCGATGATCCAGCGGGGAAGCTCCAGGATTTCGCGGTGTCGCCGACGGAACCGGGACCTTGGAGTGGGTTCCCAGCCCGGGTTCCAGTAGATCCGGTCGAGATGATACACGGGCAGATCCAGGAGTTTCCCGAGTTCTCGAGAAAGCGTGGATTTCCCCGAGCCCGGCGAACCCATGATGGCTATCCTCTCCACGACACCCACCCTCTTCGGCCGCGGGGAGAAACCGATTTCCCCCCGCGCCGCGGCAGTTCACGTCTTCACACGTCCAGGCCTCGGATCAATTTCAACGCCCGCGGAGCCAGGATGAAGGTCACGGCGGTGCTTATCAGGCCGCGCAGCACGTTGAACGGTATCACCGCCGAGGTGATCAGCCCGCGCACCTCACCGGCTGGTATACCCCAGATCGGCAGCGCCACGTAGATGTTCAACACCACCCCCACCGTCACCAGGACCAAGGTACCCGCGAGCATCCCGAGCAACGCGCCCCAGCGCCTGTTGGCCATCGAACGGTAGATGACCCCGGCCGTCATGATGAAAGCCAAGGTGGTGGTCCAGTTCATAAACGAGCCGATCAGTCCCGAGCGACCCCGGGTGATGAAGTACAGGACATTCTTGACGGTGGTTATGAAGAATCCCGCCACCGGGCCCATGCTGAAGGTACCTATCAATACTGAGACGTCGCTGGGATCGTAGGACATGAACGGTACCTGGGGCAATAGCGGGAACTGAAACCACATCAAAACCGTCGCCAGGGCTCCGAATAGGGCGATCGCAACCATCCGTTTGGTAGATTGATTCACTGAGCATTCCCTCCAAAGGGGTGGGCGGAAGGAGGTTCCGAAAGTTGTATTCTCGGGAACCGGCAATCTTCTTCCATCCGGACTCTACCGTCGGCACCGGAATCTCACCGGTTCGGCCGCTTTCGCGGTTCGTGGGCTAGCACCGCCTGGGCGCATCACCACCGGTTGGGACTCGTCAGAATTCCTGACTCACCCTACCCCGAAGATTGGGTCTCCCGTGAGGGAGACTGTCAATATTTTAGCACAATCGCGGTAAGGGGAAACCCTCTTCGGCGAGGAGAAGGCATCGACGAGTCGAAATAGTCGGTGAACACTTCGTCGCGGGATTTCGGGACGAAGCCCGGAAAGGAGCAAGATAGACCCTTGGATGACCAACTATTCGATCACTACTACGATTACGAAGAACTGACGGAGGAACTCCACCGGCTGGCGAGGGCTCACCCGGATCTGGCCACCTTGTACTCCATAGGACAGAGTCATCGTGGGCGAGACCTTTGGATGATGGAAATCACCGCTCCAGGCTCTGCGGGCTCGGAAAAGCCGGGCTATTACATCGACGGCAATACCCATCCCGAGGAAGTGAGCGGATCCATGGTGGCCCTTTATACCTGTCGCCACCTGCTGGAAAACTACGGTGAAGATACCGAGACTACTCGATTACTGGACAACATCATCTTCTACATACTCCCGCGCGTAAATCCCGACGGAACCGAGTTTTGCCTCAAAGGCGTCTTCTACGAATGGATTGGTAACGGTCGCTACCTACCGGGCGAGGAGCAACGAGGTCCGGGCCTGCACTATAGCGACGTAAACGGCGACGGTCTCATATTGCAGATGCGAATCCCCGATCCCAAGGGAGAATGGAAGATATCGGAACGCGATCCGAGGGTCATGGTCCCCCGCCAACCCCACGAGTTCGGCGGGCAGTATTACCGGGTGATGCCCGAGGGCATCATCGAAGGCTTCGAGGGCACGGCGGATGTACCCATTCCCAAGCCCATGGATGGGAACATGAACCGCAATTACCCCTACGGATGGGGCCCGGAGACGGAACAGTACGGCGGGGGGAACTATCCGTTAGAGGAACCGGAGATCGCGGCCATCGTGCAGTTCATCCTCGATCATCCCAACATAGGTGCGGCCGTCAACTATCACACCAACGCTGGCCTGGTACTGCCACCTTTGGAACTGGGTGGAGAACCTATCCCGCGTTCCGACCTCGCCCTCTTCGACTCGCTCGCGGCATTGGCGCGGGACACCCTGGGCTATCCCACCCTGGAAAAACCGGAAGACTTCAATATCCCCGGAGCGAAGCCCAGGATGGGAACCTCCAAGGATTTCGTCTACGGACAGCTCGGCAATGTGGGCTTTACCATAGAGCTTTGGGATCTCTTCGACGCCGCCGGGGTCGAAAAGGACTGGGTATTCCCCCTGCGCGCCTTCACCGAAGAGGAGAACCTGGGGTTACTGCGGTGGAACGATGAAGTCCTGGGCGGGGAGGGATTCGTGGACTGGAAGACCTTCGACCATCCCCAGCTGGGGCCGGTAGAAATCGGGGGATGGCGGCGCCTCATCACCTTCCGTAATCCCCCGGCCGGTCCCCTGCTGGATCAAATGTGCCGCGGGGGTGCCGAGTTTACCAAGAGGCATGCCGCCGCCGCCCCGCTAATGGAGATAGAGAAGAGGGCGGTGCGCCCCATAGGCGGAGACGTATTCGAGGTAGAAACGCGGGTGGGTAACGTCGGCTTCACCACGACCAATGTCACCCGGCGAGCGCTCGATTTGGATTTGGCCGAACCCGTGACCGCCACCCTCGACATCGAAGGAGCAAATCTTGTCTCGCAGGCGACGGTCAGTATCGGGCATCTGGCCGGGCGGGTGGAAAGAGGGCAACACTACTCCCGCTTCAGAAGCTGGCCCCAGAGTTCGGGGATCGCCCGCTGGAGGGTGGTAAAGACGGGAGACAAACCCGTTCGCGGTGAGATCACGGTACGATCGATCAAGGGCGGGACACGACGGGTGCAGTTGGAACTTTAGCAGTCGGTCTCAAGCGGCGGGGCCCATTTTCCGGATAGGCCCCGCCGAACCTGGAGGTACATCCATGGATCTTTCGGACTGGCTTTGGGCCACCGGCTACCTGGCCGCGATAAACCTCATCGGCCTCATCGTCATGTACGTCGACAAGAGGAGGGCGTCGGCGCGCCGACGTCGCGTTCCCACGCGGGTCCTTTGGTCTTTGGCCATGGTGGGGGGAGCCTTCGGCCTCTATCTCGGGATGCATTGGCGACGACATAAGACCGCCAAACCGGCCTTCAGGATCGGGCTCCCCCTGCTTTCCGCCTTCTATCTCGTAGTCTTTCTTTGGTACACCTATCGCTTCCTCATATCGCTGGCATGAGATAGCCAGATTACTCCGAAGAGGATTGCATTCCCCGCGATGGCCGAAATCGGTGATAACCGTCCCCCTGGGAAAGGTCAGGAGCGTTTGAGCCCTAGCCCTTCCGCTCTCGCCGAAGCGATCACCAGATCCTCGCGATCCCTACTCCAGTCGGTTACCACATTCGGAGCAGAACCTGGTGCCGACGGGACTCTCCGTCCCGCAACGTTCGCAGCGCAGAAACGAAAGGTCCGCCCCACAATTGCTGCAGAACTTCCCCTCTCCGGCGGGTTTGCCGCAGCGGTGACAAATGGTCTGCTTGCTCTCTATCTCTCCCGTGTAGACCCGGGTCTCCGAGGCCTTCTTCCTAATGTCCTTCACCATCTTGTCCGCCCGGGCCGCGGAAACCTCCACGTTGGCGCGCGGAGCACACTCCACGCATAACCCATCCGCTTCGTTCCAGTCGGAGGCACACACCCACTTGTGACAGCGGGGACAGCGATTGAAGTGGTCCTTCGCCTCGTTTTGGGCGAGTTGGAAGGCGGCCTCGTGTTCCCTGTGCCATTCGGGAGTCATCCCGTGGAAACGTTCCCCGGCCACGTGGGTCCCGCGATCCAGGGCGGAACTCACCCTATGCTGTCCGAGGAGCGAAGCTCCCATGGAGGCCATGCGCCCGAGGTTGAGCAGGGTCTTTCCCTTTTTGTAGGTCTTGGATTCTATGAAGCTGGTCTTAAAACCATCACGGCAAATATCGCACATAAAGGTGAACTGAAATCCGGCCTCCGTGCTGTTGTCGGCGAAATTGCTGGTGAAAGGCTGCAGGGCCATCACTTATCTCCTCCCGATGATATGCTCTCGATCTTCTCGACTGGCTTGCCGCACTCTATGCAAACTTCGCCGAGAGGGGGTTGCTCCAACCTGCACTTCTCGCCGGTACAGCGCACCAGCAGACGTGCGTCGCATTTATCGCAGTAGTCTCCGAAGAACGTCTTCTCGCCGCAGTAGGGGCAGTCGATGCGCAATTTCAGACCACAGCTCGGACAGTGGGACCAACCCGCCCTAAGGGGTGTTTTGCACCTGGGGCAGCGCGACGAGAGGGGGTTGACCCTCCCGCAGTTCGGGCAGGTATTCGACGTCGGTGGTATCAGTTCATCGCAGTAGCGGCAGGGTTTTTGATACCCGATCACTGCAATTCCCCCTCTTTTTGGTCATCGGCGCTATGGCCTGCGGAATCATCGCGGTCTTCCGCATTGGAGGTAAGCAATTCCATGACATCCTCGCGCCAGCTCTCGGGGGAACGATGAAAGGCGCGGCCGAGGAACAGTTCCCTAAGCCGTCTCAGCGTCGGGAGGGCGGCCACGGCGGCGGCGTAGTGCTCGTACCTGGGCTCCCCCAGCCTCTCCGGCGACAGGTAAATGGGTTCCCGCCGGAAATTGATCGACATCATGCAACGGTTTACCTCGCTCACGGTATCGCGCACCGCCCGGTTGGGGTCGGCCGCGGACATCCCGGGGTATCCATCACGGTCCTTGAGGCGGAAAAAGTACGTGGCGCGGCCCCCATCCCCACCGGCGGCCTCCATCGCGAGGGCATTTCCCGGACCCGGCGGGGCTCCCGTCATGGGTACCAGAAACCAAAGATAATGCTCGGGGTCATCTCCACCCATGAGCCCTCGTTTTACGCCGACGAATGCCTCGTCGTTTCCGGACAGTTCCCGAAGGTATTCATAGTAATCGCGACACCCGAGACGATCCATGTGCTCGAGGAAGGCCTCCCAAATGCCCGGGGCGATTTCCTCCAGTTCCCCCTTACTGGCCGCCCGCCCATCTCGAAGAAGCGGGGTGAGGCGCGATATGACCCCGGGGCCCAGCCGGGGCATAATCTCGTCCAGCTCCCGCGCCGTTTCCGCGGCGAGTCCATCCAACGTTTCGGAAAGCCGCGACATGAGGTGATCGTGGGCGCGACCCATGCCGCTCAACTCGAGCCTCGTCCCATATTCGGTGACCACGCCGAGGGAATAATCACCCGGGATGACGTCAAAGATGAGTCCGTAAGGTATGTGGATTATCCCATCGCCCTCGGTGGATAGGACCAAAGACGAACGATATAGCCGCACCTCCCCACGCCCCCGGGTCTCCCGATGGAATTCGTCGAGTTGATAGTCCGCCTCCACGCCTTCCTCGATTACTCCCTCGTAGGCGAGATGATCGCGAACCAGCAGATCATTTCTCAATCTGTTGAGGTCGCGCAGGAACCCTTCGAAATGTCGACCGAGATGATAGAGGGTTAGTTGTTCTCCGGTAACCAGGTCCAGCTCGATCCGATATTCCCGGGAGGAAATGTCCGCCACGTTCCTGTAGGAGATGACATGGGTCCGGCCGAATTCCCCGCCGAGCTCCACGTACTCGCCCAATAGGCGTACCGGGGCATCGGCGACGGCCGCTATCTCGGCGCCGTCCCCGAGCAAACGGTAGCTGGCCCGGTATTCAAATGCCTGCGGTGTCGACGCGTCACTTCGCACTGTAGCCGCTCAACTCCCTCCAACCCGGCCCGGGTATTGTCATCATTATTCTGCCATCGCGGCTCCGCTTCCTCCCGATTATCGTAAAATAGTTGTCTTGAGCCGGGTTCTCTCCGGATGCCAGGGCTTACCATACAGGGTAATCGTCAGTTTGAGCTGGCGAAAGAAGGGGAAAGATGGCCTCGAAGGCCTGACGATGGAGATGAATGGGATGAAGATTTCGGTTGTTTACCCGCTTTTACTCGCGCTCCTAATCCTCGCAGCGGCCGTCCCCGTCACCTCCTGCGGCGACGACGCGGCTCCGCCGCCGAGGTCCGGGGGGACACCCCGGGAAATCGAGGGAACCCGCACGGCCCTGTTTGCCGCCGGCTGATTCTGGGGACCGGAGGCCCGGTTCGGGCTTCTCGACGGCGTAATCTCCACCCGCGTCGGCTACGCGGGCGGTACCACGGACTCACCGACCTATCGAAACATCGGCGATCACTCCGAGGTCGTGGAGGTGGTGTTCGATCCGGCTCAGGTAGGCTATGGAGAACTCCTCGAGGTCTTCGCAAGGCTCCACGATCCCACCGCCCGCCCTTTTTCTTCCCAGTACACCCACCCCATATTCGTATCGGGCGAAGAGGAAAGGACCACGGCCGAGGCCTTGCTGGATCGGCTGGCAGAAGACGCCGGCGCGGAGGTATTCACGCGCATAGTCTCCACCGGGGCCTTCTATCCCGCGGAGGATTATCATCAAAAGTACTACCTGCAGGCCGAGCCCCTATTGTGGGAAGAAATACTGGCCGACGCGGGGACCTTTTGGGAGGCGGCAGACAGTACCAGGGCAGCCCGCATCAACGGTTACCTGGCCGGCTACGGTAGCCCCGAGCGTCTCGAAAAGGATCTGCCTTCGCTCGATCTATCCCCCGAGGCCGCCGCCCTACTCGTGGAGATCGTGGAAAAGAGAAGCTGAAAAAACGTCGCCCGGGTTCTTCCGGACCGCGCACAATCGGTAATACCGTAGGCGATGCCTTTCGCGATTGCTCCGTCACCGTTACCCCCGACCTCCTCGGTGGGTCGATCTTCGGCGGCGAAGCCGGCGGTGATGCCCTCATCCACTGTTTGGGCGCGCGTCGGTACGTCCTGCGCCTCCCGGGCAGATGCCAAAACGGCGGACGATACGGTGAGCGCAACTACCCCTTCGAAGGTGATGATTCTCCTCGATCAGCTCATTTTGACCCCGCGATCCCGGCAACCCCACAGAGCATACCTCACGACACACCACGAATCCCCTCGGGCACGATCCCACCCGGCCTTTGGCCTATCAGCGCTAGGTGAGAAA
>CAYLPL010000015.1:0-14380 GCA_964385545.1 uncultured Clostridia bacterium
CAAACGAGTGGGCCAGATCGACAAGCACGTAAGTACTTTCAAACGGAGCCAAAAGAGCAAGGTCTTCGGTCGAGATCGCGGCGGCATCGGCGGGACTGCCGATGACGAGCAGTCCTCGTCTGGGGGTCAAACTGGCGGGGGATTCTGGAGGCGTCTCGGATGTCTCGGGGGGATACTGATAACTGTTGTGTCGCTCTCTTTGCTTTTTGTCGTCCTATGACGGAAAGGGATCTCGGCGATGGGTATCGCCCGTCATATGATCCGGCTTTGACGAAGTATTTCCCGGGAAATAATTTGAAGTATCGTGCGGGGTGTTCGCCTTGAGTGCGGGAAGAGTGTCCGGCTCAAGGCGCGAGGGCAGAAGCGACCGGCTGCCACGGGTTTTCAGCACCGCATTCCTGGGTCTGGCCGCCCTCCTGATGGTCGCCCTTTATATTCTGGGAATCCAGATAGACCAACTGTGGCCCGGCCTTCCCTCCTGGGGGCGAACCCTGGCGGCCTTTCTGATTACTGGAACGGTGGGGGAGTTCTACGTGTATCATCGCTGGCCCGCCTTACGGATGGTGCCAGCCGAATCGCGGGAGATTTCGACCGGCTATTTGTCCATCGCCTGCGTGATTTCCGCGCTGGTTGGCGTGTCGAATCTCGTTTGGGGAATCGAGCTGCTGCCCAGTCCCCTCGCCTGGGTATCTTACATCACGCTCGTAATCTTGGATTCTTCGTCGCGCTGGTAATTCGAGGGGAGGCCGGGGCCGTGACCCGCTATCTTCGAACTCCGTCCGTGCCCGCACCCGGGTTGGTGCTGCTGTTGGCCGTGGTCGGCATTTCATCGGCTTCAATTTTTATCCGCATCTCCTCGGCCCCGGCTTTGGCCATAGCCTTCTACCGCCTGGCGTACGCGGCCGTGTTGCACATTCTCCTGGCACTTCCGAGACTGGACTCCTTCACCGATTTCGGCCGGGGGACGCTGTGGAAATCGGTTGGAGCAGGCATCTTCCTCGCGATCCACTTCGGTCTATGGATCACTTCTTTAGGGCTCACGACCGTCGCCGCATCGACGGTCTTGGTATCATTCCACCCTTTGTTCACGGCAGCAGGAGGCTATTTGCTCTTCGGCGAAAGCCTCGGACCCAGGGCTTTGCTCGCCATGCTTGCCGGTTTGGTGGGGACTGCGATATTGGCTTTCGGTGGTGAAGCAGGAGAAGCCTCCACTCTTACGGGTGATCTCCTGGCTTTGGGTGGAGCGGGAGCGATGGCCGGATACCTTCTGGTGGGCCGCTTCGTTCGCCGCAGCGTCGGGACGCTTCCTTACACCGTCGTGGTCTATTCGGTCGCAGCGGTCACCACGGCTGCCATCGCCGGGGGGCTAAGCGTACCCCTCATCGGGTATTCGGTGCGGGAACACTTGATATTTGCGGCCCTTGCTGTTTTGCCCACGCTGTTTGGGCATACCCTGTTGAACTGGGCCCTCGCCCATGTACAGACCTCCGGGGTATCGCTTTCGGTTTTGGGTGAGCCGGTGGCGGCAACGCTAATGGCCTGGTTGCTACTCAAGGAGACCCCGGCGGCTCATCAGCTGCTCGGCGGAAGCGTAATCCTGGTGGCGCTGGCCGGCTACCTGCAGCGGGCCGGGGCGTCGAGGAGAAGTGGAGGGACGTGGAAATGACTCTAGACTTGGTGGTGGCGGTGATTCTCGTCGTCGGCGTAATTCGAGGATTGCGCCAGGGTTTTCTCCTTTCGGTGTTTTCCTTCGGCGGCATGCTGGCGGGTTTTTGGGTCGGCTGGCACTTCGCCCCGGATTTGGTCGTGGTGATGCAACGCGAATGGGAGTGGCTAACTTCTCTCGAAGATTATCTCGCGGAACGGCTCGTCCTACCCCTCGAGGGCGGCGAGTTCTTCAGCGCCGCGTTGACTCACGCACAACTTGCCGAGATCATCTTAACCGTCGCGGGCTTTTTGGTCCTATACATGTTTATCCGCATCGTAGCCGAGGCCGTCGGTGGTTCGATAAGGCGGGGAATATCCTGGGGCGTACTCGGGGCATTGGATCGAATCTTGGGGGCTGTGTTCGGTATCCTCGCGACCATTTTTGGATTGGCGGTGGTCTTCGGTGTGATCCTTGCGCTGGCTCCGGCTATCGGGCCTCTCAACCTGCTGGTGGGTTTGATAAGGGATAGTGCCGCGGCACACAGTTTGGCTCGTCTGTTTTACCTGATGGGACCGTTGAAGGAAATGATTACCGAGAATGTTCCAACTGCCGAGATCGTGGTTACACTGCCTCGAGTTAGATTCATGTGGATGAGAGGGAGGCCTGTGGGATGAGTTTCGAGTCACTTTGGCAGCAACTAGTGGAATACGTCAATCCGACAGCGGTGATGGCGACGGGTATCGAAATCATACTGATTCTCCTGGCTTTTCACATCGCCATCAGGTTGGGGTGCGCCGCCCTAGATCGCGTGGTTCACATGACCCAGTCGCGGCTTATCGCCGAGGAACACTGTGTCCGCTTGGTCACGCTAAAGGGGCTGCTCAAATCGACGTTTCGCTACACGATGGATTTCGTGGCACTTCTCACCGTACTCCCAAAGATGCGAATTGAAACCACTCAATTCCTAGCGGGAGCCGGTGTGGTCGGTTTGGCGGTGGGTTTCGGTGCCCAAAGTCTAGTTAAAGATGTAATCAGCGGCTTTTTCCTTTTGTTGGAAGATCAGCTCGCCGTGGGAGATTATGTGGAAATATCTGATATTTCTGGGGTTGTCGAAGAGATGGGGTTGCGAGTGACGAAAGTCCGGGATTACGGCGGGCAGCTGCACTTCCTACCCAATGGGGTTATCCAAACCGTCACCAATCACTCCCGCGGGCCGATGCGCGTTTTGGTCCACGTGGATATCGCGTATGAGGAGGACGTCGATCGCGCCATCGCGGTCCTCGAGGATTTGTGCGAGAGCATGACAGACCTTATGGATGTATTGGAAGAAGGGCCGCAGGTTCTGGGGCTGGCATCTCTAAATGATTCATCGATGACACTTACCATTCGAGCCCAGGCAAAGAACATGGAGCAGTGGCGGGTTGAACGGGAGATTCGCCGGCGCATCAAGCGCCGTTTCGACGAGGTGGGTATCGAGATCCCCTATCCCCGTCGCGTCGTGGTACCTGCGACCCTCACGAAGATTGTCGAGGAGGAATTGGCATGAGCCCAGAACGCCCGGATGTTCGGGTGGGTGATGTGGTGGTCTTGCGCAAGCCCCATCCCTGCGGGTCCGATCGATGGGAAGTTCTGCGAATTGGTGCCGACTTTCGACTTCGTTGCCTCGGTTGTGGTCGCCTGATAATGTTGCCGCGCAGCCAGGTCGAGCGAGGGATCAAGCGAGTGGAGAGAAATGACGGAGATACAAAAGATTCCGAAGGTGCGTCATGAGGCTGGGATTGGTCGGATTACCGAACGCGGGCAAGTCTACCCTCTTCAACTTGATCACGGGTGCCGGTGCCGAGGTCGGGCACTACCCTTTTACCACGGTAGATGGGAGTGTCGGTACCGTGGCCGTCCCTGACGGGCGCCTTGAACCCCTGGCAGCCGTCCTGGGTTCAGAACGAGCCGTGCCCACCACCGTTTCGGTAGTCGACATCGCCGGTTTGGTCAGCGGAGCAAGTGAGGGTGAAGGCCTGGGTAATCGTTTCCTGGGGCACATCCGCGAGGTGGATGCCATCGCCCACGTATTGCGCGCCTTCGATCGAGGGGACGTGGTGCGCGCCCAGGGGCCCTTGGATCCCCTGGGCGATGCGGACCTGGTCGAGACAGAATTGATCCTCGCCGACCTGCAGACCGTCCGTCGCCGCCTAAAGGATCTCCATGCGGAGGCCAAATCCGCCACGCCCGAGGCCTCGACACGCCTCGCTTGCGCTCATGGACTGGTGGAGAAACTGGAATCCGGTGCTTATCTTGCGCGCGAGGAATTGGAGCCCGCCGAATCCTCCCTGGCCGACGAAATGAGACTGCTGACGCGACTTCCGGTTCTCTATGTCCTCAATACCGGGGAGTTGGACGCCGCTGGAGTCGAGCGGATAGCGGCCGAACTCGAGGGGCGAGGCGCACGGGTGATAGCCTTTTCCGCCGCCTTCGAGGGGGAACTCGAAGAGTTGGAGCCGCAGGAGCGCCAGGCTTTCTTGGAGGATGCCGGTTTGACCCGGTCTGGGCGGGAACGCTTTATCCGGGAGGCTCATGCTCTACTGGGCCTCATTACCTTCTTTACCGGTAACGAGAGGGAAACGCGAGCCTGGTCGCTGGAGGAGGGGAATACTGCCGTAGAGGCGGCAGGTATAATCCACACCGATATGGCTCGCGGCTTCATTCGAGCCGAGGTAGTGGAAGCGGAAGCGCTCATCGAAATTGGATCCCGCAGTGAGGCCCGTCGAAGGGGCATACTTCGAGTCGAGGGCCGAGATTACCGGGTTCGCGAGGGAGATGTGTTACAGATTCTCTTCAACGCCTAAGCTTGGAAGGTCGAAGCCGCGGTGTTATAATACTCGGGCACAGTGATTAGGCCACAATCAAATCGCTTCACTTCCCGCTTTGTCCGGGAGGCAAAGCCGTTCAGGCCGAGGGAAGGAGGACCACAGTCTTGTCGTTCCGTGAGTACGAACTAATGTTCATAGTGCGCCCCGACGCCGGCTCAGAAGTCGCGCGGGAACGCACGGCTTTCTACCGCGACTTGGTAGAGGAGCTGGGCGGTACCGTGCATGACGTCGACGAGTGGGGTACCCGTCGTCTCGCCTACGCGATCGATGATTTTGAAGAGGGTTATTATTCCATATTGCAGTTCACAGGAGACGAAGATCTTACCCGGGAAACTGATCGAAGGCTGAAGTTGGACGATACGGTCATGCGTTTTATGATCGTCAATAAAGAACAGTAGCAGGCCGAGTGAGGGGGTCGATAAAATGTTGAACGTGACTGTCCTGATAGGACGATTGACGGCGGACCCCGAACTACGCTATACGGTGAGCGGCACTGCAGTGTCCAACTTCCGTCTCGCGGTGGATCGGCCCTTCACCAACCGGGAAGGCGAACGCGAAACGGATTTTTTGGACATTGTATGCTGGCGCAAGCTCGCGGAGACCGTGGCGGCCAATCTCAACAAAGGCAGGCTCGTGGCAGTTAAGGGCAGGATACAGGCCCGCAACTGGGAGACCGCCGACGGTGAACGCCGCAGGACCGTCGAGATCGTCGCGGACGAAGTGCGCTTTTTGGACTGGCCCAAAGACCGCAGTGGATCTTCTAAAGCCAAGTCTCAAAAGGGCCAGGAGATAGATGACTTTGAGGACTTGTTCGAAGAGGATTTTGAGGATGAAGTACCCTTTTAGAGAGGAGAGGTGCCCGAATTGCCACCAAAGAGACCGAGAAAGAAGCGTCGCAAAGTTTGTGGTTTCTGTGTAGACAAGGTTGAAGGGGTGGACTACAAGGATGTAGGCCGCCTGCGCCGATTCATAAGTGATCGGGGTAAGATCCTGCCCCGGCGCGTCACCGGTAATTGCGCCCGCCATCAAAGACAGCTAACCCAGGCCATAAAGAGAGCCCGGATAATGGCGCTGCTCCCCTTCACCGTAGATGTGAGCTAAAGCGATCGGGCTGCTTACCGCGAAGATGACTCCGATCTCCGGGTTGGTTGCGTCGTTACCGGGATTGGTTCGATCGTGGAGAGGGGAGGTGTTCCCGTGGAACAGGGGGGATCTACGCGCGCACTGGCTGAGAGTGCGTTGCTGGCGGCAATTACCGTTCTCCTGATGTTCCTCGGAGCAGTTCTCCCTCTGGCGGGATTCATAGTAGTGCTGGTGTGGCCGATCCCGGTTATGCTGGTCATTCTCCGTCATGGCCTTCGTTACGGGATCATGACCGTGGCCGTCACCGTGGTGCTTTCAACGATATTTTTGGGTATCATCCAGGCGGTATTGGCGGGAATCACCATCGTAGGTCTCATAGGTGTGGCCTTCGGCCTGGGGATACACAGGAGATGGTCAGCGTCTAGGTTGGTCGGGGTCGGAACCGCCGTCATAGCGCTCTCTTTCCTGATAACGCTCGCCGTCGCCGGGCCCCTAATGGGCGTCGACCTGATTGCCCAGATTCGGGAGGCTACACTACTGAGCGCGGAAATGATGGCCGACACCTACGCCAGTTTGGGAGTGGACGAGGGACGCGATATCACGGCGGAGATGGAGATGGCGGTGGAAGTAATGGAAACCGTCTTCCCGGCCATGCTGATGATGTCCGCTTTTGTCTACTCGATTTGGACGTTTGGAGTCACCCGATTGATATTACCCAGGATGGGGTATCCCGTACCCAGCTTACCTTCCTTCGCGCGGTGGCGCGCTCCGATATGGCTGGCGATTGCGCTGATGGTCTCTTATGGAGTGATCGTACTGTATGGGGGAGAGGAACCGAGTTATCCCGTGATCCTGGCCGAGAACGTGCTATTTGCCGTCAACGGAGCTTACCTCGTCTTCGGCGCGGCCCTTTTATTCTTCCTTCTTAAGCGAGTAATTCGGTCTTCACTCGCGGTTGGAATAATCACGGGATTGGTAACGATCAACCCCCTGGGGGTATCCATCCTTCCCCTGGCGGCAATATTAGACTCGGGTTTGGACATTAGGCGATTCTTTGATCGCAAATCCAAATACCGTAATGAGTCCAAGTCCGAGGAAGAGAACGAGTAGGACGCTAAATCAGAATCATATTGTTGGAACAAGTAGAGAACCTCGGGGGTCCCGGCGATATAGTGGAAGTCGCGGACGGGTACGCGCGCAATTACCTCATACCCAGAGGAATGGCCCAAAGGGCGACAAAGGCCCATATCGCCCGACTGGAGGAGGAACTCAATCGACGTCGTCGCGCGGCGGATGACGCCCTGGCCGAAGCGCAACGTGCCGGGGAACTGCTGGAGGATGTGCACCTGAAATTGACCGCACGAGCGGGGGCATCGGGGAAACTATTTGGATCCGTGACCTCCCAGGATATTGCGGACGCCGTCCGGGAGAAAGTCGGTCTGGAGTTGGATCGCCGCAAGATTCAGCTGGCAGAGCCGATCCGCGAGCTTGGTGAGCGCGAAGTTGTCGTGGACTTGCACGCGGAAGTCAAGGTTTCCATCACGGTAGAGGTAAGCGCCGAAGAGTAAAGAATTGCTCGCCGAGGAGGGGGCCCACTTGAGTACTCTTATGGACAGGGTGCCGCCGAATAACGAGGATGCCGAAAAGTCGGTGCTCGGTTCCATGATGCTGGACAGGGACGCCATAATCGCGGCGGCCGAGCTCCTGCGTCCCGAAGATTTTTACCGAGAGGCCCACCGAAAGATATTCGAGGCTCTGCTTCGGCTGTTCGACCGAGGTGAGGCAGTAGATCTCGTCACCGTTACCGAGGAACTGGGACGCCACGAGAGTCTCGACGGTGTAGGTGGTGCCGTCTACATATCCGACATCGCTTCCTCGGTCCCCACTGCAGCGAACATTGAGCATTACGCCCGAATCGTGGAACAAAAATCCCTTCTGCGCCGCCTACTTCGCGCTTCGGCCGAGATCAGTCGGATGGCTTACTCGGGTGCGGATGATCCCCAGGATGTTTTGGACAAGGCCGAGCAATTGATTTTCGAACTCGCGCAGGGCCGCTTGGGGAGGAGTTACGCTCCCCTGGAGATCATCCTGCGCGACACCTTCGAGGAGATAGAGAAGCTTTACAACAACAAGGGGGAGGTCGTCGGGGTACCCACCGGTTTTCGCCGGTTGGACGAGATGACCTCGGGGCTTCATCCGTCGGAGTTGATAATCGTCGCGGCTCGGCCCTCGGTGGGTAAGACGACGCTGGCGCTCAACATGGCGGCTAACGCCGCGATCGGTCACGGCATTCCGGTCGCCATATTCAGCCTGGAGATGGCGAGGGAACAATTGGCCATGCGTCTCCTTGCTTCCGAGGCCCGCATCGACGGCCATCGTTTGCGTTCGGGGTATCTTCGCGATGAAGACTGGCCAAAGTTGTCCCGGGCCCTGGGAAAGCTGAGCGAGGTGGAGATATATGTGGACGATTCTCCCACCCTCAGTGCCATGGAATTACGCGGTCGCGCGCGGCGAATGAAGGCGGAGGCCAACGTGGGCTTGATTCTCGTGGACTACTTGCAGCTTATGCACGGGACTCGACTGGAGAACCGACAGCAGGAAATATCCGAGATCTCCCGATCCCTGAAGGGTTTGGCCAGGGAATTGAAATGTCCCGTGGTGGCTCTGTCCCAGCTCAGCAGGGCAGTGGAGCAGCGTTCCGATCGGCGGCCGCAGCTGTCGGACTTGCGCGAGTCGGGAGCAATAGAACAGGATGCCGACGTGGTCACCTTCCTGTGGAATAATCCCGAGAGCGAAAACGAGAATCTCATGGATTTGGTAATTGCCAAACAGAGGAACGGGCCCACGGGGTTGGTCAATTTGATCTTCATGAAGCAGTACAGTCGTTTTGTGGAACCTTCCTGGCGCGAGGGGGATTGACCGTGACGGCCCGCGAGGATCATTACGATGTCATAATCGTCGGTGCTGGGCCCGCGGGGATATTCGCCGCTTTGGAACTCACGAAACTGCGTCCCGATGCCTCTATTCTCATCGTGGAACGCGGTCATGACCTTCCCCGGCGAACCTGTCCGATGCAGGATACCGGCACGTGCGCACACTGCCGGCCATGCTCCATCGTTTCGGGGTGGGGCGGTGCCGGAGCTTTCAGCGACGGCAAACTGACTCTCACCACGGAGTTCGGAGGTAGTCTCTCCGAATACATGCCCGAGTCGGAATTGGCAGACCTTATCGACTATTGCGACGGTTGGTACCTCCGCTTTGGCGCCTCGCGGGAAGTTTACGGCGGGGGCGAAGATGTGGAGAGAGATCTCCGTCGCCGTGCCGCCGCCGCGGACCTGGTTTTCGTGCCTGCCCGCCTCCCCCACCCCCGAACCGCGAGGTGTGCCGCCATACTGGGGGAAGCGCGCGAATACCTGCGGGATCGGAGTGACGTGACCTTCGATTCGGAAGACCAGGGGGGGCAGGGTGTCGACGGCAATGTCCGCGGTGTGATCGTCGACGGGCGGCCAATAGCGGCGCGTCGAGTCATTCTCGCACCCGGTCGTTCGGGAGCCGAATGGGTAGAGATCGAGGCGCGCAGGCTCGGCATACTGGGAAAATCGAGCCCGGTCGATGTGGGAGTGAGGGTCGAAGTGCCGGCCCTGGTGACCGAAGAGATTACCGAGAAGGTATACGAATCCAAGTTGCTGTATTACTCGAAATCCTTCGATGACCGGGTTAGGACCTTTTGCATGTGTCCCCACGGTGAAGTTACGGTGGAGAATCTCGGTGACCTGGTAACGGTCAACGGTCACAGCTATCATGATCGAGCGACGGACAACACAAATTTCGCATTGCTCGTATCCAAGTCTTTCACGGAACCTTTTGACCAACCGAACCGTTATGGGCGCAACATTGCCTCCCTGGCGAATATGCTCGGCGGAGGGGTCCTCGTCCAAAGACTGGGGGATCTTTTGGCCGGGAGACGCTCAAATGATCACCGCCTGGCGCGAGGGATAGTGCGGCCGACTTTGGCCGAGGCGACCCCAGGCGATCTGAGCCTGGTATTACCATACCGCCAGCTTCTGGGCATATTGGAGATGCTAGAGGCGCTGGACATTTTAATGCCCGGGGTAAACTCGCGGCACACCCTGCTTTACGGGGTGGAGGTCAAGTTCTATTCTTCTCGAATAAAGGTAGATGAACATATGCAAACCCCGGTGGCGGGACTGTTTGCCAGCGGAGACGGTGCCGGGATCACCCACGGACTGGCTCAGTCATCCGCCTCGGGAGTACGTGCGGCTCGTCAAATAGCCAAAGAGTTGTAGGAGAGATATTGGAGGGGAGCGTGTCGATGGCGGTAGTACTGGTTGGCGCCCAGTGGGGCGATGAGGGTAAAGGTAAGATGACGGACTTCCTCGCCGAGAAGGCCGACGTCGTGGTTCGGTATCAGGGCGGGAGTAATGCGGGACACACGGTGGTGGTGGCCGGGATTACTCACAAATTGCACCTGATACCTTCGGGTATTCTCGCGGGGAAAATATCCGTGATTGGCAACGGAGTCGTCGTCGATCCCGGTCCCATGCTCGAAGAGATCGTAGGGCTCGAACGCGTGGGATGTGACTCTTCGCTAATCAAATTGAGCGACATTGCCCACGTGATCATGCCCTACCATCGCCGCCTGGATGCCCTGGAAGAGGAGGGCCGAGGGGATCGAAGAATAGGTACCACGCACCGTGGCATTGGTCCCGCATATATGGATAAGGCCTCCCGCGCCGGCATCCGCGTCGTGGACATGATGAACCCGGAAGTCTTCCGGGACAAAGTGGTCTTCCAACTAGCCCAGGTCAACCACCTGCTGGAGAGGGTCTACGATTCCCAGGGTTTCGACCCCGAAGAAGTCGTGGACGAGTACTTGGGATACGCGGAGCGTCTACGTCCCTTCGTTTGCGATACTTCGGTACTTATTAACCGGGCCATCGAAGAGGGGAAGAGAGTGCTTTTCGAGGGAGCCCAGGGTACGATGCTCGATGTGGATCACGGAACCTATCCGTATGTTACCTCCTCCCACCCCACCGCGGGAGGAGCCTGCATCGGCACCGGTGTGGGACCCACGCGAATATCTCGGGTGATCGGCGTTGCCAAAGCATATACCTCTCGAGTGGGAGACGGCCCGATGCCCACCGAGCTCCATGGAGACATGGGTGAGTGGCTACGAGAGCAGGGCGCGGAATACGGCACTACGACTGGTCGTCCCCGCAGGGTGGGATGGTTGGATACCGTCATATTGCGGTATTCCGTCCGGGTTAGTGGCCTATCCGGTCTTTGCATAACCAAATTGGATACCCTGAGCGGCCTGGAGTCGGTGAAGATTTGTACGGGATATCGCCACCCGGGTGGGGCAACCGTCGACTATCCCCACGATTTGGCTACCTTTTCCGCGTGCGAACCGCAGTACGTCGAGGTCGGCGGATGGTCGGAAGATATCACCTCCGCCCGCGGCTACTCCGACCTTCCGCGGGCTGCGCGAGAGTATCTCGACATAATCGCGGAGCGGGCGGGTGCGCCGGTTTCCATGATTTCGGTTGGCCCCGGGCGGGAACAAACCATCCAAATCGAGAATGTGTTCGGCGGGATTTAGGGGTTTGGACGGGGGGGTCCCGGACTCGGTCTAGCGCTCCCTAAAACCGGGGTGGACCGTCGCGGGGGAGTCGACCGTTTTCTCCCGCGCCGTCGGCTTCGCAATGGTTGACAAGGCGGACGGGGGGCGTGTAGGATATTATTTGCCGCTGTCGCGGTCGACGCTGACGAGCGGATTGTTTCGGGGAGGCGTAGTGTAGCGGTTTAACATGCCGGCCTGTCACGCCGGAGATCGCGGGTTCAAATCCCGTCGCCTCCGCATCCACGGTCGGAGCTTTGACGCTCCGGCCGTTTGTTTTTATAATATCTATACGTCGCGAGACGGCAGAATCGGGAGCGAGAGTAGTTCAGGGGTAGAACATCGGCTTCCCAAGCCGAGGGTCGCGGGTTCGAATCCCGTCTCTCGCTCCAAAATCAGCTGGCGTAGCTCAGTTGGTAGAGCGGCCGCCTCGTAAGCGGCAGGTTCACGGGTTCGAATCCCGTCGCCAGCTCAAGGCCACTCCCCGGAGTGGCCTTATTGATTTGATGGTTTTACCGGCCCCTTCGCGTACGCTTTAGGGACACGAGTCTTTGGGTGATCCTCCGGTCTTTGCATTTTCTTTGGTGTCGATCGCGGGACCCCTTATCACCTGTTGCGATTAGGGTGGACGTCAGCGACGCCCGAATTCCTCCAAAGGCACCGCGATAGCACGCTGATTCTCGGGACAAACCCTTCCCACTACGGCCTCCTCCCAGCGGTGGAATTGCCCTTCACATCTTCCTTCGATTCGGCCGATACGGTGATGGATCACCGGGATATTTAGATTCGAAAAGGATATAGTCCGTCTATGGAGAACAACTAATTTGGGTTATATCGAACAACACGACTTGGACTTCATCGAATCCGAACATACGGCCGGGGTACTCACAGCAAGGTTCTTTTGCTATAATCACCGAAGATTACATGCTGGACGGGCACGATGTATTGGTCCGCCTTTACGAACGAGGAGTGGTTGTCGATTGCCGTCCAAGGCTGATATTTGTGGTTGGTCTTTATCTATGAGAATAGGGAAAAGCGATAATACATACTCGAGCCGACCGCTTGGCGGTGCGATCGTTTGGGTGCTTCTGTTTTCAGTTTTGATGATGATCGCCTCGGCCGGTGCCCCGGTGTTTGCGGACGATAAGGGCATCAAATCGGCATCGTCTGTGGCTCCGCCGCCGGTTTACAGCCCTCCGCCGCCCATCGAAGGCGACGCCCCCATGGATCCCCCCCTTCACGCCCAGGTAATCGAATACGAAGTCGAGTCCGGCGACACGCTTTCGGAGATAGCTCATTCCTTCGGTACCGACGCGGAGACCCTCGCTATCGTCAACGAGCTCGGTAATTGGAACGCGCTACAGCCAGGGGATACCCTGAAGGTTCTCACCGTATCCGGTCTGTTGCATCGTGTGGCCCCCGACGAGAGTGCCTCGGATATCGCGGACAAGCACGGGGTAATCCTGGAAGATTTGCTGGCGGCGAACGGGTTGCGCGAAGATCAGCGCTTGCCCGTGGGCGAAGAATTGATCGTACCCGGTGCTAAACCCGAGCGCGAGGCGGTGCTCGCCGCCCGGGGAGAGCTGTATCGATGGCCCACGCGCGGTCGCATATCTTCTCCCTTCGGTTATCGATGGGGAGGTTTCCACACCGGTATAGACATCGCGACGGGTACCGGAACGCCGGTAACGGCAACTAGGGGCGGCAGGGTTGAACACGCGGGCTGGGGCGGAGCCTACGGGTATCTCGTCATCGTCGATCACGGTGATGGCATGAGCTCGTACTACGCCCATCTATCGGCCATAAAGGTGAACGTGGGGCAAAACGTAACGCAGGATGCCCTCGTCGGTCGCGTGGGAAGCACGGGACGGTCTACTGGCCCGCATTTGCACTTCGAAATTCGGGAAAGCGGTGACCCGCAAAATCCCATGAACTACCTGCCATGATACCTCCACGGGGTGCCAAGAGACGCAGACTCGTCTTCTTCGTCGCCTGTTCGCTTTGCCTGGCTTGGCTGTCGTTTGGCATCGGTGAATCCCAGGATGCGAAACATTCGGAGGCTCGACTCATCGGGCTCGACTCATCTGAAGAACATTCCTTTTACTCGGTATATCTCGACCAGGAGTTTCTCGGTTTGACTGACGATCCCCAAGCCGTCAGCGAAGCGCTCGAAGATTCCCTGGAATTTCGGCGTCTCATGAGTGGCTACGAGGTTGCCCTCAGAGAGGATCTGCATTTTAGGAGGGAAACGGATTCTTCCATGCCAAAATTCCCACCCGTGGGCGCAATCCGAGCGAAGATCGAAGAACGGGGGACCTTTTTGACCCACGCGATCTGTGTAGAGATCGGTGGAGAAAGGATCGGCGCGGTGCGCGATATGGACCGTGCCCGACGGGTCGTCGAAGACATTAAGGAATCACATCGTCGAGCTCGAGAGGAGTCGGGAGATGTGGTGGTAAGCGGTGTGGAAATAGTGGAGGAGATCTCCTTCGTACCGCATCCCATTGAGCCGGAGGAAGTCCAAGATGTCGAGTCCGTCGAGCAGATACTTTTGCGCGGTACCGATGAGATCCTCGAACACAAGGTCCAAAGGGGCGATACCGCCTGGGGCATAGCCGAGACCGCGGGTATGTCAATCGACCAGTTGCAAAGCGCCAACCCGGAAATGGGAGATCTCTCCAGCCTACAGCCGGGCGATAGGGTGAACATGGTCGTCGCTGAGCCCTACATAACGCTTCGAACGGAGGAAGTACACGAGTATATTCGATACGAAGCCTTCGATGTCGTCAGTAAAGAGGATCCCGAGATGTGGCCGTGGCAAACCGTGGTGGAACAACCAGGCCGCCGCGGAGAGATCGCTGTCGAGGCTCGCGTGGTGATGGAAGACGGGGTCGAGATTTCCCGGGAGATAGTCTCCGAGGAAAGGCTTTCGAGACCGAAGACCCACGTGGTCATCAGGGGTACCAAGACCGTTCCCCAGCACGGATCGGGTAGATTCATCGTGCCGGCCCAGGGCGCGTTATCCTCGCCATTCGGATGGCGAGCGGGTGGATTCCATACGGGTATCGATCTCGTGATGTCCGTGGGGACGCCGATCAGGGCGGCCGACGGCGGGATGGTTACTTCCGCCGGCTGGCAGGGCGC
>CAYLPL010000016.1:0-12080 GCA_964385545.1 uncultured Clostridia bacterium
TGGGGGGTCGAGACGATCCGATGGGTATCGTTTTGCTCGGATGAGAAAGGAGAGATATTGTGGAGGAAAGACTCAAGTGTGCCGAATGTGGAAAAGAAGCGGAAGCGGGAGCCGAAGGTTGGGCCAAATGTGACGATTGCGGAACGGTTCTTTGTCCTACGTGTGCGACGGCGGGGACGGGTGACAGTCTGGAATCAAAGTTGAGGGCCTGTCCCACATGTGGGGGCGAGCTGCGTCGCCTCGACTGGTCCTGAATCCAGTCGCCACCCGAAGGAACGAAAGAACCATTGCATCGTGAACCAGCCCGCAGCCGACCCTGTCGCGTCAGGTTGCGGGCTTCACGTTGTCGCCCCTTGGGGCTACGATTCCCCAAAGACATAAACGAGGTTTCCTCGAAGCCAGGACGTGTCCTGGTTTTGGGTCTTAGGGAAGGGGAATACCGAGAATCGCACTTCGCCGGGTGTTAGAATCGGGTCACGGCGAACGGAGTCGGTGATGAGGATGACGAAGAGAATTCTTGTGAAGGGGATCCTGGTAGCGATCGTGGCGTTGTCCATCGTTCTTACGGTCTCGACCTACGATAGGGCGTTGCTCTCTACCCGAGCGGCCCGGGCACTTAGGGTCGAATTTGTGCATCTAACATTGGGCGAGAATTTGGAGGATTATCGCGTGGGGTTGAACATCGTGAACGAGGACGAACTATCCGGCGAGGTGGAGTTCTTCCGTCTATCCTTGGCTTACGGCGGCGAGTTGGTCGCCTCAGATGATTGGCATCCGGAGGCTTTTCGGCTTCCGCCGAAGTCCAGCGTCCGATTGGATCGAGATCTTACCTCGCCACTTTCCGCCTCTTCACTACCGTCTCGAGAAGAGAATGTCGATCCGGATGAATGGTCGGTACGTCTGCACATCAGGATATCCCACCCGATGAGTAGGGATACGATTATGCTGAACCGGCAGCCTCGCCTCACGGGAGAGATGGAGGTGGGACAATAGTGTCCGGAGACGGCCAGAGATCACATGATTCTTGGTACTTGTGGTTTGGGCTCGCCGCGGTCATCGCCGTTCTCGCCTACCTTTTTGTCGCCACCTCCTCAGAGTTCGAGTCCTATTCTCACGTGGAGGTCTCCGGGTTGGTGGCCAAAGTGGCGGCCTTTTGTGGGGGCGCCATCGCCTCTGTATGGACGGGAGGTAAGTCGGGTCGGCTTCGGGCGGCACTTCTGGCGCTGGTGGTTTTTGGTCCCATCCTGGTTTACGCCGGATTGCTCGTGTCGCTTTGGTCCTCGGTGGGCAGGGGATTGATGGACGTCATCATCTTTACGGCAATGCGACGGGCGCTGAGTATGTTCATTACCCTGGGAATACTCACCGCCTTTGGGGCGGCCGCCGGACTCGGGGTCTCGGGTTATTTCTCCCGTTCTTGAAAAGGTATGTTCGGGAAACCTGTTCGCGAAGACCGAGTCGCGTTTTCCCGGAGGAGGCGGGATTCAGAGATTCCTTCCCTTCGCCAATCGCCCGCCACTTATGATATATTTAGTCGTGCATCGCGCGGGCGAGGGTGGCGGAATTGGCAGACGCGCGGGATTTAGGATCCCGTGCCTTCCGGCGTGAGGGTTCGAGTCCCTTCCCTCGCACACGAAGCAAAGCAGGGTGGGCAGCGGACGTTGGTACTTCGCTGCCCATCCCGCTGTTACGGAATCCGGCCCGTGGCCGGTGCGGAAGATTCGAAGAAGCGGTTCGTGCAGGGAAATGAGAACAGAGGGGCCCGGGTTTTGACGGGCTCGTCCGCTCCCAGTGGGTGGTGTCGATGAAAGGAGAAATCCTGTGGTAAAGGCGACGGTTGAGAGGTCAGAAGATAACGAGAACGTGAGGATCCTTCGCATCGAAGTGGAACCCGAAATGGTGGAAGAGCACATGAACCGGGCCTTCCGAGAGATCCGGGGCCAGATACAGATGCCCGGATTTCGCAGGGGACACGTTCCACGCAAGATATTTGAGAATCGCTTCGGCGTGGAACCCATATGGGAGGAAGCCCTCGAGAATCTCGTCCCCGAGGCCTACGGACAGGCCGTGGAAGATCTGGATATCAATCCGGTGGCTCCTCCCGAGGTGGATTTCGAAGATGGAGGACCCGGAGAAGGCTTCGTCTTTACCGCTACGGTAGAAGTTTTGCCCGATGTGAAACTCGGCGAGTATAAGGACTTGGGCCTCGAGTTGGAATTGCCGGAGATCGAGGCAGAAGATGTCGATCAAGCCCTCCAGGACCTCAGGGAACGGCGCGCTACCGCGGAGGTAGTGGAAGACGAGGAAGCTGAAGTGGCCCCGGGCATGCTCGCGATAGTCGCCTTCCAGGGTTATCTGGACGGGGAAGCGCGCGAGGAACTAAAGGCGGACGAAGAGATGCTCGATATTGGCTCGGGCAACTACCTGCCGGGGTTTGAAGATGGACTCCTTGGGGCAAAAGCCGGAGAGACTCGCGAGGTGGAGGTGGAGATCCCATCCGATGCACCCAGCGAGGATCTGGCCGGTCGCGAGGTAACCTTTGAGGTCGAAGTCAAGGATTTGAAGCGCAAGGTGTTACCGGAGCTCGACGATGAGTTCGCCAAAGAAGTGTCCGATGTGGATACTTTGGAAAAGCTGCGGGAACAGGTGGCGGAATATCTCGAGGACGCGCGAATATCCGCGGCGCTGAACCAATTTGAAAACGAAGTCGTAGAACAGGTCGTGGAGAACGCCGAGCTCGAAGTCCCCGAGCCCATGATCGAGGACCTGGTAAAACGCCGGATCGAGGAGATGAAGCGGGAGGCGGAGAGCCAGGGTGCCGAGTTCGAGGCTTATCTCGTTTCTCGAGGTTTCAGCGATGAGGCTTCCCTGCGCAAAACCCTGCTCGAGGGAGCGGGCCCGGATCTCAAGGAGAGCCTGGTGCTGGATGCCATCGCCGAGGTTGAGGAAATCGAGGTTAGCGACGAAGAGTTCGAGCGCGGACTCGTGGAACGCGCCGAGTCCATGGGTACGGACCCCGGGGTCTTGCGGCAGATCTCCCTCACTACCGAGTACGGGCGCAGATTGAGGTCGGATCTGCGCATGCAAAAGGTCAGACATCTTTTGGCCGAGTGGACCGACCCCCGTTTCGCCGAGGTTCGAAAAGAACTAGAAGAAAAGCGCGAGGAAAGACGTCGTCGGGCCCGGGAGAAAGCGGAGGCCGCTGAGGCTGCCGCCGAGGCGACAGAAGACGGCGAAAACGAGCCTGAAGGCGAACCGGTTTTGCCGGATGAGTCCTCCCAGGGCGAGGGTGACGAGCCCGGGCAACCGGACGAATCCGGGGATACGCTTTAGAAATTCACGTTCCCGTGCGGGTGCAAAAGTTCCGCGCGGGGGATAAGATCTTGATACACGGGGTAGAAATGAAGAAGGGGTGTATTCGATGAATCTTGTACCCATGGTGGTGGAACAGACCCAAAGGGGAGAGCGAGCCTACGACATATACTCACGCCTGTTGAAGGACAGGATCGTGTTCGTAGGAAGCGCCATCGACGATACCGTCGCCAATCTCATCATCGCACAGCTTCTATTCCTGGAGGCGGATGATCCCGATCGCGACGTTTCGATGTACATCAACTCCCCCGGTGGTGCGGTGGATTCCGGATTGGGTATTTACGATACCATGCAGCATATCAAGCCCGACGTGGTCACCTATTGCCTGGGGCTTTCGGCCAGCATGTCGGCCCTGCTACTCGCGGGGGGAGCGGACGGCAAGAGATACGCTCTGCCGAACGCCCGGATGATGATCCATCAGCCGCAGGGCAGTGCCGGCGGAAGCGCGTCCGATGTGAAGATATACGCGGACGAAATCATCAAGATGCGCCGTCGCTACGCGGAATTGATGGCGCAGCACACCGGCCAGACTGTAGAAAGAATCGAGAAGGATTCCGACAGGGATTTCTTCATGAGTTCGGAAGAGGCGAAAGAGTACGGGATAATAGACGCAGTCTTGTATCCCCAAACCGGCAAAGAATAGCTTCCATCTATTCCGCCCCCAAAGGCGGAGTAGAAAGGAGAGGGAGGATGTTCAAATTTAGCGAAGATAAGGGTCAGCTCAAATGCTCCTTTTGCGGAAAGCACCAGGACCAGGTTCGCAGGCTTGTGGCGGGTCCGGGCGTGTATATCTGTGACGAGTGCATTGCCCTGTGTAACGAGATAATCCTCGAGGAACTCAAAGAGGATTCGGAGTTCGAACTTGAGGAGCTTCCCCCGCCACGGGAGATCAAAGAATACCTGGACCAGTACGTGATCAGCCAGGAACGGGCGAAGCGGATACTCTCCGTGGCCGTTTACAACCACTACAAGAGGGTTCAGATGGGCGGGAAGATAGAGGATGTGGAATTGCAAAAAAGCAACATCCTCGTCCTGGGTCCCACCGGCTGCGGTAAGACCCTCCTGGCCCAAACGCTGGCGCGGGTTCTCGATGTACCCTTTGCCATTACCGATGCCACGTCTTTGACGGAGGCCGGTTACGTCGGGGAAGATGTCGAGAACATCCTCCTCAAACTGATCCAGGCTGCCGACTACGACATAGATCGTGCCGAAAAGGGCATAATCTACATCGACGAGATAGACAAGGTCGCCCGCAAGTCTGAGAATCCCTCGATAACGCGAGACGTTTCCGGCGAGGGAGTCCAGCAGGCATTGCTGAAGATTCTGGAAGGTACGGTGGCGAGCGTTCCTCCCCAGGGAGGGAGGAAACACCCGCACCAGGAATTCCTTCAAATCGATACGAGCAATATCCTATTCATCTGCGGTGGGTCCTTTGACGGTCTCGACGGAATGATTCGCCAGCGCATCGGTCGCAAGGTCATGGGTTTTGGTGCCGAGATAAAATCGCCGATGGATGAGGAGATAGGGGCGGTTTTGGCGAGGGTCATGCCCGAGGATCTGTTGAAATACGGATTGATCCCCGAGTTCATCGGCAGGTTACCCGTCGTTGCGACGCTGGGACAGCTGGATCAGGAGGCGTTGATCGACATCCTGGTCAAGCCGAAGAATGCCCTTACCAGACAGTACGCCAAGTTCTTCGAGATGGACCACATCGAGCTGGAGTTTAAGGATGATGCCCTGAGCGCTATAGCGGAACTGGCCATGAAACGCAACACCGGTGCGCGGGGTCTTCGCTCCATAATCGAAGACCTGATGCTGGATATCATGTATGATCTACCTTCGCGTTGTGACGTGAAGAAGGTCATCATGACCGAGGAGTGCGTAAGGCAGGGTACAGAACCCATGGTGATCACCGGATCCGAGGGCAAGCACGAAGAAGAGGAAACCGCCTGAGGAACTCAAGAGAACCGTAGAGCGGATGACCAAAGCGCCCCCGGGTTTGCGGGGGCGCTTTGGTCGTCTTAGGTAGGCTTTCACACGAACGCCGATGCGCTTTCTTCGGAAGCGTCGCCGATCCCCCGGCATATGGAGGCTAATTGGAGTTTACCCAAAAAGCGCGAGACGCGTGTCCCGACCTTCCCGGGGGGCAGGTCCTCCCTTTCGGTGGTCTTCGGCAAATCCGGGCCGAGCTGGATTGGCAATTGCCCATCTACTGGCGCCGAGCCGAGGTTCCATCCCTCTCTATGGGGATCTCGCCCGTAATCCTTGAGCTGGTCGCTTCTTAGATCAGTGTTCGTTGCAAAGATACCGCTTCCTTATTCCGGGCACTTTCGAGAAGATAAACGGGAGACTTCCGTGCCGGTCCAGCTCGGCCGGACATCCACAATCCTCAGGAAGCAGCGCCCTTTGCACCTTCGAGGGTAATACCAGTGAATTCAAACCCTCGGATCTCAATCTTTCCAAAGGGTAAGGGTGATCTGGCATATTGGAGGCCTGGAGGCATTTTCGTTGAAAACCCATAGCGTGGAGAAGACAGTTGTGCATCGGTGACGCTCAAATCTCGGAAAGTAGGGACCAAAGATGCCTAATCGCAGGACCATGATGAACCCATCGGCTGCCTCGGAGCTGGTAGATCTATTCCGCAGGCAGCTCGATATGTGCAATTTGAACGAAGATGAACTGTGTTTGGTCATAACGGATGTTGCCTTCAACCCGGTTTATTCGGACGCCTGCCTCGGGGCCGCCTTAAGTCTCGGGGCGTCGGCATATAAGCAGGTGCTGCCCTTCGATCATGCCCTGCCGGAGAAATCCCTGGGTGTCGCCTGGAGGGAAGCGGATCTCATCGTGTATATGTCGAGTCACGCTCTTCACTACCACCACGAGATGGGATGCGCACTGGATGATGGAGTACGCATTCTGATGGCAGTGCAGCCGCTCGAGGTCATGAGCAGGCTCCGGGCGGATCCCGAGGTGATCCGAAGGACCAAAGCGGGGGCCGAGATGCTCGCCGAAGGCCGTTGCATCCGTATTCGATCAGATGCGGGAACCGATCTGAAGATGGACAGGGGCAACCGCCCCGCGTTGGCCCATTACGGTGTCGCCGACGTACCGGGTCACCTGGACTTTTGGGGCGCGGGAATGGTGGAGACGGCTCAGTTAGAAGGGAGCACGGAGGGGACGTTGGTGTTGGATGTTGGAGATGCCAATTTTTCCTTCGGTAGGTATATGGAGAGTCCGGTAGAAATTGACTTTCACGCCGGGGTCATAACCGATATTCGTGGAGGATTGGATGCTTTCTTATTGCGGAAGTTCTTGGAGTCCTTCGAGGACGAAAATGCCTTCCGGGCGGGACATACCTCGTGGGGTACCGATCGTCGCGCCCTGTGGAACGCCCTGGTTAGGGCGATTACGCCTGAGGTAGGGATTTCCGGTGCCGATATTGAGGCGCACTACGGAAACATTCAAATCGAGATAGGCAGCAACAACGACATCAACTTCAAAGGGGACATCTCCAGTCGTGCCCACCTGGGGCTTTGTTGTCTGAATTCGAGTCTTTGGATTGATGACCGACAGGTTATCGATCGCGGAGAATTCCTTCCCGAAGAACTGAAATAGAAGGATATTCGGACTCTCGCGTATCGGCGCGGGATTTCATCTGGGCATAGGAGAAGGTGTTTCGTCTCGATTGAGTTCTTGGGTGTTCGCCCGGAGGGAATCTTTGAATGTGTTGGATGATTATGCTGGGGACCCGCCCGGGATACTGCGACGCCGGGCGGGTCCCGGATTCTATCGGCGGGGTACGAGTGTCACCGTACCCTCGCATCCATTTTCGATCTCTTCCCAATCGTAGAGCATCGGGATCAGTCTATGATCGGCCCACGATTGTGCCTGATCAGTATAGTGTATACTGCCCGGGTGGCCCGAGCTGCCCAGGGGGACGACCCACCCGCAACGGTTCCAATTCGACAGGTCGAACGCGTAACGTGCCACCGAGGTTGCGGTGACGGTGAATCCATACCCCGGCATGTAGCCGGCCGCCTGTACGGTATCGGAATCCCCGCTCATGGGGAATTCGGGCGGCTGCAGCAGCTTGGCACCCTCGGAGATCTCGCCGTCGAGGGGATGGCGGGGCGCGGTATGATGAATGTTGCCCCAGCGCCATTGCCACTCCTCGGTACCGAGGTTTTCCGCGAGGGATTCGATGCTTCGCACCAAAGCGCGGCGCAGCATTTGTTGCCAGTCCGTACCCTCTGGAAGAAGTCGGCGATCATCTGCCGCCATGGCGGAAATGATCACGGGGCGAAGCCGGCTTCGGATGCGGGCGCCACTTTCACCGCCCATTACCTTTCGCGTCTTGCGTCCCAGCAAACTGCGCATCACTTCGTCGACGAGCATTTCCCGGAATACACTGTATACGGTGGGTTCGATATCGCCGGCCCTCATTTCGCCGTTCCACCGGGAGAGGACATCCCGCGCCCATTGCGTCGGTTCCTCTTCAAAGTCGACGCCGCCGAGATGTGCCGTGAATAATCCGGCGGCCGTGGAAGTGATATCGGAGTGTATGATAGGCATGTCTTCTATGGCGAAGCTGTCCCGTTCCGTTAGCATTTCCAAAAGCCTCGTGGCGCGATACCCGGGAGCGAAATCCGCGGATATGTAATGCGGGTAGTCATCTCCGACGACCTTGTTGTTTGCCGTGGCGAAAAACCCGGTCCGGCTCTCGCGCGCCGCGGGCATCTCCGAGAAGGGAACGTAGCCGGACCACTCGCCCTCTCCGGTCCAACCGGGGAGAGGAGTCCATCCCGCATCGGGTGTCCTTACCGGTAATTTCCCTCGCACGCGGTAGCCGATGTTCCCTTCCACGTCGGCAAAAAGGAGGTTGTTGCAGGGGTCTACCCAGTCGCGGACGGCGTATTCCAGGTCGTCGGCATCTTTGGCCGCCATCATCGGGACCAAGCAATCGAAGGTGGTGTTAAACTCCTCCGTGGCCGCCCAGCGAAAACTCAGCCCATACCCTTCTTCGGTGTCTCCGGAAAGGATGGCGCCGTTGCGGGTCTCGCAGATTTGGATTTGTCGATCCTCGCCATCGCGGACCGTTACGGTTTCCCAACGGGTTTCGGGACGTAACCATTCGCCGTGATACAGGTAATGGCCATCGGCAAAACGTTCGATGTACAGGTCCTGATTGTCCGCACCGGTGTGCGTTATGCACCAGGCCACATCGTCATTGTGGCCAAAATGCGGAAACCCGGGGACTCCGGGGAATGAGAGACCGATGGTCTCGAACTCCGGTGAGGCCAGGTGGTTCTGCCAGTAGGTGTTCGGTATCTCGAGCGCCCTGTGGGGGTCACCTGCCATCAGTGGTAGCCCGGACTCCGTCTTATCGCCGGATATCACCCAGTTATTGCTACCATCGAGGCCATCTCCCAACCAGCGGAGGTTGTCCTGGCCTTTGCGGAAGGCCTCGAGGGCGCGGTCGAGTTCGCCGGGGTGGTATTGTTCCCCGGGAGGTAATATCAGGGGGTGGCCCCCGGGATATCCGGGGAAGAGCGGCGCGGCTTTCTCGGCGCCCAGGATATTTACGACTTGTGCCCGAAAGACCTTCTGCTCCCTAGTACCCATGGAGACGTGGCGAACCAGGAATACTGCGATACAGTGCCAGGGTTCCCATGGTTCGGGAGTTATGTCGAGGATTTGATACTCGACAGGCAGGTTTTCTGCGTTTCGCACGAAACAGTTTACGCCGGCCGAGTAGGCCCTGAGCATACCCCGCGTGGCGGACTTCAAATGGGAGAAATCGCGGCGTGCCGCCCTTGCCAGCCCCATACGGCGCATCATGATATCGGATTCGACCGCCTCTTCACCCATCATCTCAGCCCATCGGCCCACGGCTCGGAGTCGGTCGGAATCCATTTGGAAGAGCCGGTCTGAGGCGGCGGCGTAGCCCTGTCCAAAAAAGGCATCGGCGGGCGTCGTCGCCTCGATGTGAGGTATACCCCAGGCGTCACGACGAATGTGAATGGGGCCATCGGGCCCGAGCACCTCGAGTTGGCCTTCGACGGGAGGTATGGCCTCTTCCAGGTCTTTTTGCGAAATGTGTGTCTGCATGCTTCTATCACTCCTATTTCGGTTGCCCCTCCCGGGAGAGCAGCGGAAGTACGAGGTGGGAGGGGTGGTCTCGATCGTGGTGCAGTGTGTTTTGGGCTACCTCGATCTTACGGTGGCGACCCATCTCCTCGCCCGTGTTGGGATTGACGTCGAAGCGAGGCCAATTGCTGCTGGATACGTCTACACGTATGCGGTGACCCGGGGCGAAGAACATGGAGGTCGGGGGTAGTTCCACCTCGATTTTGACGATTTCCCCGCACTGCAGCATTTTCGGTTCGGTCCACGATTCGCGGTAGCGAACCCGGAATATGCCGTCGGTCACGTTCAGCGCCAGACCGTCGGGGAACTCCGCGTTCGGAGGGTACACGTCGACCAACTTGACGGTGAAGTCGGTGTCCGGAGCACTCGAGGAAACATAAAGCACTGCTTTGGGATGTCCGGTCACCTCAACTCCGTCGCGCAGCGGCGGAGTCTGGAAAACCAGGACGTCTGGACGAGACGAGAGGGGAAGATCGTCGCGGTGCCCAAGCTCCGGTCGCGCCCGCTGATCGAAGGCTCCCGGGATCATCTTAAGGCCCTGCACGGACGAAAGCGGGCCTCCGACGGTGGGTACGGGGTCCTGGGGGTTGAATCGGTAGGTGGTGGCATTTCCGGAGCCGCGGGCTCGTTCGAGGGTAAGGGTTGCATCTGTGCTAAAATAGAACTCGACGGGTTGGACATCGGCCGGTGGCCATTCGTTCTCGTAGCGCCAGTACCCCCCGACGTCCACCGCGAGTTCAGGTTCGCTTCGTACCCTCAGTCCGGTGCCTCCACCCATTACGAAGAGCCTTACCGGCTCAAGATCGGCTAGACCCGCGTCCATATCCCTCATGGTTTCGTCGAACCAGGCCAGGCGGAGCTCGTTCCACTCCATAGTGGCCTCGGGACCAAAATATGCTTCCCCGGCCCTGGGCACTTCCGGCGTCAGGCTCCCGTGGGTCCACGGGCCCATTATGAGATGAACCGGGGCATCCTGTCGTCGCGCCAGCTTCGCGAAGGCATCCGTGACCACATGTGAGTGGGAGTCGTACCACCCGCTGGCCAGGTAACGAGGGACATCGGGAAGCTCGTCCCAGCGGCCTTCCATCCAGATTCCCCGGCGAGTCCACCATGCGTCCAATTCACCGCGGGTAGTTATCTGTACGGCGTGATCTTCGTATTCCGGAACGTGCCTGAGCGGGGTTACTCCTCGCCTGATGGGACCGCGGGAAAGCCACTTTTGCGTGTCGGCAAAGCAGGCCAGCAATAGATCTCGCAGCGCCGGATCGGCCAGGGCTTCTTTGCTAAGGGGAGCCTGTCGAAATATCCAGGCGACCATGCTTTGCCTCAGGGCCCCGCCCTGCCTGATTCTTCCATTGAAGTTATTCGAAAAGCCCTGGGTGAAGAACTGCGATGCCAACCCGGGGGGATCAGAGGCCGCCAGGTGGGCTTGATTCATGGAACTGTAAGACGTACCCATGGTCCCAATCCTGCCATTGCACCACGATTGGTGTGACAACCACTGGCAGGTATCGAAACCGTCTTCGACATCTACCGGACCGAACGGCTCCGGTTTTCCTTCGGACTCGAATCGTCCCCGGACGTCTTGAGCAACCGTGACGTAGCCGCGACGCGCGAAGAAGGCGCAGTGCCGGGCGAGATTGGCATTGGTGCGATCGTAGGGTGTCCGTTCCAGGATGGTGGGGTGCGGTCCCGGTACGCATTCTCCCGCGATCGCGGGCATGTAAAGGTCCGCGGCGAGTTTGACGCCGTCTCTCATGGGTACGTAGACTGTCTCTTTTCGCACTTCAAAATGTCTCGGAGGCACCGAATTTCAGCTCCCCTCACTATCTTGGGAATTCCCCACTCGAAGGCGGTAACCTGCGAAGAAAGGGGGAAAAGAATGCGTTATCCCCAAAATCCGGCACTCCCCTTCTGAGGACACGTCAGGTCTAAAGTGCGGCGATTGCAATCGATGATCCGTGTACCGGGTCTTGAACCGGAGGAATATCTCCTCGCCTGCGGAGGGGATGAAATGAGGAGGATCCCGGTCAAAGGTCAACCGGGATCCTTCCGTGTATCGCCGGTTCATCGAGATACTCCCGAGACTACTGTGCGTCTTCGAGGGCGCGCTCCAGCGCCTGAATGAACATCTCGGAGGTACCGGTCACGCCGGATATGGCATCGATGTCGGCCGACTGCGCCTCGACGGCGGCTTCGGGCAGCTCCTCAGCGGCGACGGCCCATTCTTCCCAATCGTAGTTTTCCGGGGTCTTGGCCACCCCTTCTTCGTCGTATTCTTCCATGGCAACGTCCACGATATGGCCGAGCAGCACCGTTACTTCGACCTCGACCCAGCCGCCACGGTCGGATTCATCGGATTCGGCCGTGTAAACGCCGTCCTCATACGGGCCTTCTTCCAGTGCCTCTTCCTCATCGAGGGCGCGCCGAGCCGCCTGGCGGAACTTCTCCGAGGTTCCGGTAACACCGGATATGGTGTCCACGTCGGGAGTTTGTTCCGAGAGCACGGCCTCGGGCAGTTCCTCGGCGGCGACGGCCCATTCTTCCCAATCGTAGTTTTC
>CAYLPL010000016.1:12180-13950 GCA_964385545.1 uncultured Clostridia bacterium
CGGCCTCGGGCAGTTCCTCGGCGGCGACGGCCCATTCTTCCCAATCGTAGTTTTCGGGGGTCTTCTCAGTACCGTCTCCCCGGAATTCCTGCATTTTCGCGTCTGTGATCTGGCCGTCTTCGACCACGGCGGTAACGGAGACGTAGCCGTGAGCGTCGGGATCGGAGTATCCTACGTGTTCACCGTCGGGATATTGTGCAGCCTCTCCCTCTTCACCGAGCGCCCGGCGTACCGCCTGAATGAACATCTCGGAGGTGCCCGTCACGCCGGATATGGCATCGATGTCGGACGACTGGGCCTCGACTACGGCCTCGGGCAGTTCCTCTGCGGCGACGGCCCATTCTTCCCAATCGTAGTTTTCGGGGGTCTTTTCAGTTCCATCTCCGCGGAATTCCTTCATGGACGCATCGGTAATCCTACCGTCTTCTATCTCAATTTCCACCGATACATAGCCGTGGGAATCTGCGTCGGAGGCGCCCTCATACGTCCCGTCTTCCAAATCGAAGGGACCCTCTTCGGGCTCGGCATCGCCACAGGCAGCCAGGAATAAAGATCCTGCTACCAGGGCAACGACGAGGAGTAATGCAGTTTTGCGCATGTGTATCTTCCTTTCTCTGCGGGCGAGGAAAACCTACGTTATCGGATTCGCGGAAGCGTTTACATCGACATTAGCAGACGCTTAATCATGTTTCAAGGTTTTCCGGCTTAATTATCGCTTTGCAAGGTATTTGCCCTTCTGGGTGGCTTACGAAACCCTTGGTAATTTCATCGTTTGCACTCCAAGTGTTGAGAGAGTTCACGTGACCGGTGTAACATGAATCTTGAGAAGGAACTATCGGTCGTTAGCGTGGCCGTTGCGCCCGCCGCAAATACGAGGGTTTCCGGCGGAGTTAGGGGATAGGTAGAGGTGAGATTATTGCAGAGGTCGGAAGTTGTGCGAACGGGATTGTTTCTCATGGTTGTTTGTGGTGTGGCCGCGTTGGCCCTGGCTTTCACCGCCACGGCCACAGAGCCGATGATCGAGGAGAATCGAGAGCGCGAGCTGGAGGAAGGCCTCGCCGAGGTTCTCCCCGGGGCCACGGAATTTGAGTTGATCGAAGAGTGGGAGAAAGGGTCCCTTTACGAGGGAAAGGACTCCGGGGATTCCGTCGGTCACGTGGTATTGACCGAACGGCAGGGCTATGCCGGTCCGATCTCTGTGCTCGTCGGTATAGACCCTTCGGGAGCCGTCGCGGCACCAATTTCCATATTGGAGCATACTGAAACGCCGGGACTCGGATCAAACATAGAAAAAGATTGGTTCCAGGAGCAGTTCTCCGGTAAGGCGGCAGACGACCCATTCAGTATCGGAGATGACCTGGATGGTCTCTCCGGTGCCACCGTTTCGTCCCGGGCCGTCGCCGGAGCCGTGTTGGATGCTTTGGAGCGGTGGTCGGATTCGGTTGGACCGGACGAAGACCCAGGGGATATTGCCGAAGTGTCCGATGGGGTTTATGAAGGAACGGGCCGCGGTTACGGTGGCAATATCGAAGTCGAGGTCGAAATTAAAGACGGCGAGCTGGTCAGCATCACCGTGCTCGAAGACTCCGAGACTCCCAACATCGCAGGGCCGGCCCTCGAGGAGATTCCCGAGGCGATCATCGAACAACAAAGTACCGAAGTGGACGCCGTCTCCGGTGCTACTGCAACATCTGACGGGTTGATGGAAGCCGTTGAGAATGCCCTCTTCGCCACTGGTGACGAGTCCGAGGACGAACCCGAAGAAGAGCC
>CAYLPL010000017.1:0-1876 GCA_964385545.1 uncultured Clostridia bacterium
GTTCCGATTCAAAGACGCACCGGATATTGACCTCCTGACCGAGGACTCGGGATATGGCGCGCTCCACCAAAGAACAATTCTCCTTTTCCGTTCTCTCCTTGTGGTAGGTAAAGCCGTCCTGGAAGACCAATATGACCCTATCATCCCGTCTGGGACCGGGACGCGCCGGTTGGAGCAAGGCGTACGCCGGCATGTTGGCCCCCCTCACCAATTCCTTAGCCCTCTCCCATTCAGCATCGCCAAACGGTAAGGCTCCCCAGGACCCGGCGTCGGTCGAAGAGGATGACACGACCTCGGAGTCGGTACGCTCCTGGTTCTGCTTTGGCTGACTTGGGGCATCGGTCGAGTTCTGAAGCCGGTCGGCGGAAGTATCTGCCGCCACCACCTGTTCATGTTGGGGCACGTCACTTCGCGCCGACTCCAAACCGGACTCGTCGCTTTCTTCCCGGGCCGTCTCGACCGATTCCGTGGGCACAGGCGTAGATCCGGCCAACCGGATGGTCGACATCTCCAAAAGGAAGACCGGCCGCGAGACGTATCGGGCGCGGCTTTCCGTGTCAGCCAGGGCGTCCACGATATCCAACAGGCGCTCGATATCATATCCGTCCGCCAGCTCGGCCATGTCGTCGAGATCATCTTCGGGAATTATGGGTTTTCTCTTGCCTTCACTGGCCCGCAAGAGCAACATGTCCCGGAATAGTCCCAACAACTCGCGGATGAACTGGCCGATGTCCGCCCCGGATAGCGCCACATCCTCCACCAACTGCAGCAATCCACCAACATCTTGCTCTCTCATGCGGTCGGCATAGTCGAACAATGTACGTCGCGATACGGCACCTGTGACCGTGCGGACGTCCTTTTCGCTTATTCTACCTCCGGCATAATCCCTGCACTGTTCGAGAAGACCCAGGGCGTCGCGCACGGCCCCATCGGCGGAAACGGCAATACTCCAAAGGGCCGCCTCGTCCACCTCCAGCGAGTCGTCGGACGCCACTATATGCTTAAGGCGCTCCATGATTTCCAAGACGGTAAGAAAGCGAAAATCGAAGCGCTGGCATCTGCTTTGAATTGTTATGGGAATCTTGTGCGGTTCCGTGGTGCAGAGGATGAAGATGACGTGTGCCGGTGGTTCTTCCAGGGTCTTCAAAAGCGCGTTGAAAGCCTCGGGAGTCAGCATGTGCGCCTCGTCGAGGATATATATCCTAAACCTACCCCTGGGATTGGCGTAAGGAACTCGCTCCTGGAGCTCGCGGATGTCGTCAATTCCCCTGTGGGATGCGGCGTCTATCTCCACTACATTCATTGAACTTTGAGCGGAGACATCCAGACAAGCTTCACACTCATTGCATGGCTCCGCCGAATCGCCCGATTCGCCGACACAATTAACGGACTTGGCGAGCAAACGGGCCACGGTGGTCTTGCCGGTGCCGCGGGGGCCGGCAAAAATGTAGGCGTGGGCAACCTGATCTCGAACGATGGCATTTTTTAGGGTCGTTACGACGTGTTCCTGACCCACTACTTGGTCGAACCGGTCGGGACGCCATTGGCGATAAAGGGAGGATGCTGTCAAAGCGGTCACCACCGTTTCGCTGTGGTAGGGGAAATGACCTCGGTTCATACATGGTGAAACCGACACTTTACATTACAAAAAAACGATTGGCCGTGCACCTTCCGTCGATCGGACCCGGTGAACGTTACCCGAACAGTTGGCTCGGACTCGGCACCCCCGCGGCACATGGAGGGTCGCGATTACCGCTGCTCCCTTCCGGGCCTGACGGGGTTCACGCGTCTCCATTGCGCGGGACCCAGTCTTCAACGCTACTTATTCGGGGCAGACTCCACCGGAGACGGCCTCGGGAAGGAATTCGACCCCGCT
>CAYLPL010000017.1:1886-13834 GCA_964385545.1 uncultured Clostridia bacterium
GGATTCGCACCGCCGAGACGACTCCTCGCCTACACGGTCTGCAGGCGTGGTCCTTATGCCGGACTCGGACACCTATCCATGACAAATCTTACTATATCTATTGGCTTCTACCCGGGCAAAGGGACAATGGCGTAGAGGGTGGGATTCGAACCCACGGTTCCCTTACAGGAACTCGGCATTTCGAGTGCCGCGCCATCAGCCAGACTCGACCACCTCTCCGCTTCTACTCCAGCAAAAGCTCCGCCCGAGCGAAGCATCCCCTATTATAGCATCAGGTCCGGTGCGCTTCCAGAGCGCAAGTTGCGGAAGAAGCTGCGAAGAATATTGCCACATTCCACCGCCAGCACACCACCGACGACTTCCATCCGGTGGTTCAACCGCGAATCAGCGGGAATATTGTACAGGGTGCCCGCGGCTCCCGCCTTCGGATCATGTACACCGAAGATCAGGCGCGAGATGCGCGCGTTGACCGCCGCGCCGGCGCACATCGGACAAGGCTCCAAAGTCACGTACAATTGGCATCCCTCGAGCCGCCAGTCACCCAAACGATTCCCCGCCTGCCGCAATGCGAGTATTTCGGCGTGCGCCGTGGGGTCGTCACTGGTTTCCCTAAGATTGTGCCCCCGGCCAACCACCTCGCCCGTCGGATCTACCACGACGGCACCGATGGGTACCTCACCCAATTTAGCGGCGGCAGCAGCCTCTTCCAAAGCGATCCCCATGAAATGCTCGTCGCGTCCGGCGAGGCCTTCAGATCCTCGGGTCATTGAGCATCGCCTCCCCACAACTTTCCATCATCGCAAGCTAAGAAACAGCCCGGTTTGAGGCCGGGCTGTGTGCGCCAGGGAGGACTCGAACCCCCGGCACAGGGATTAGGAATCCCTTGCTCTATCCGCCTGAGCTACTGGCGCTCGGTATTGGTATATTAGCAGATGGTTCCCGGACGGGCAACTTCCACCGGGCGGGTACACCAATCCGAAACGACTGCGGCGTCGCTTGGAAACCCTTCTTCAATATGTTTCGGCGAAGAGTTCGAAGTGTCCCCGGGGATGGGCGCACGCAGGACAGACTTCGGGCGCTTCATTCCCCTCGAAGATATATCCGCAGTTGTTGCATTTCCACTCCACCGCGCACTCCCGGGCGAAGACCCGATCGCTTTCTATGTTCTCCAGCAACCTGCGGAAACGCCTCTCGTGACGTGCCTCGACCCTTGCCACTTCCCGGAAGACTCGGGCGATCTCGGGAAACCCCTCGGCATCGGCGGTATCGGAGAAACCGGGGTAGAGCTCGGCCCATTCCTCATTCTCGCCCTCGGCCGCATACCGTAGATTATCTGCGGTCGAGGACAGCCCCACCGGGTAATCCGCATTGATCTTTACAGTCTTACCCCGAAGCGATTCATCCAGGAACTTAAAGAAACGCTTGGCATGCTCCTTCTCGTTTTCGGCAGTCTCCGAGAATATGTTGTAAATCTGAACGTAGCCCTCCTTTTTGGCAACCGAAGCATAATAGACGTAACGGCTTCTAGCCTGCGATTCACCGGCAAAGGCTTTCATGAGGTTTTCGGCCGTCCGAGTGCCTTCAAGTACGCTCACTAACATCATCCTTTCGAGCAAAGATTACCACGATAATGCACTACGCTGAATCTGCCCCGCGTAAACACTTCTCCGGCTAACTCTTCCGCAGGAGCGATGCTTCCCCCTGTAGAAAAGATTTATGAACGGGTCTCAATGGATATTATGGATATTATCGTCTTAGTGATCATGAGTGCTTCCATCCGATAACAGGAACATCGGGGGGTCTACGTTGCGGGAGTCAAGTCGGAGACGGAGCGAGGATCGGGGTGCGATGATGCCAGAGCGCACTCGCTCCGCGGTGCTATTGGATGTGGACGGCCAACCGGTAGGTTTCGCCACGGAAGATCTCGACTTAGCCCGGGTAAATCCCGAGGCCATCCGCCAAGAAGACACCCTGCATCACATCTCACAAAGGGCGCGATCGCTCCTGGCGGCCAATCCCGAGGGTCCCTTTCCCCTAAACGTAAGATTAGGGCCCGAAAGGAATGCGCATCTGTATAGACTATTCAGCACGAGAAGTGACACCAGCCTGCACGTTTTGCTGCTCGGTACCGGCGAAAGCGATGGTGAGAATGCTTCCGAACACGATCAGATTGCAGTGGTCAATCGAAACCTGGCAGTCCTTTGGTCCAATCATACGGAAATGCGCCGTTCACATCGACCAGCTGCGGAGCTTTACTGCCATGACTTGTGGAACCCGAGGGATCCACCGCATTGTCCCGTGACCACTTGTCTGACGACGGGTTTGCCCTCTCGTGCGGAGGTGGAGATCGACAATATCCCTTGGGTAGTAAGGGTTTATCCCATCCGCACTACCTCCGAGGAGGCCGATGCGCGCGAAGCGATTGCCGCCCTCCGGGTGGCGCGCCCGCTGTCCCAGGTAGTCCGCGCACCCGCGGCACTTTTCTCTGTCGACGTGGAAGGAAAGGTAACGGGATGGAACTCGAAGGCGTCCGATTTCTCACTATCCGGACCCGACGAACTCCTCGGCAAGGAGATCTGGTTGGCGGTGGGGTTGCCCGAATTGGAGTGTCTCCTTGCTCAGGTATCACCGGCGAACGGGAACACAACGGCAATTAGGAAAGTGATCACGCCTACCGGTGAGGGAACGGAACGTATCGGTATCGAGATAATGCCGGCGGATGGGCGGGAGACTGCATGGTTTGTCACCCTTTGGGATATCCCGAAGGTGGCCGGAGACGACGAAGGATGGTATCGCAATGTGGTCGAAAACGCCAGCGACTTGATCTATCGTTATCGTATCTCCCCCGAAGAAGGATTCGAGTACGTCAGCCCCTCGGCGGCAAACATCCTCGGATACCCGGCAAGTGAACTGATCTCGTCGATGACCCTGGGGGATCTAGTTTCACCTGAAGACCGGCCTGTTGTGGAGGAGATCCTCACCGGGAAGTTCGACCCATCCCATCCGTTCGTCATGAGGTGGAGATGTAGAAACGGCCGGATAATCTGGACGGAACAAAACCTCACCCCGGTTCATCGGGGTTTCGCCGACAGGGCGGTAGTATTCGACGGAATCGCCCGCGATGTTACCCGGCGCGTCGAGATGGAACGAGAACTTCACTACCTTAGCTTCCACGACTCCCTCACGGGCTTTTACAATAGGGCCTATTTCCGCGAGGAAATGGCGCGACTCGAGTCGGGACGCGGTGACCCGATAAGCTTCATAAGCACCGACATGGACTACCTGAAACTGATCAACGATACCCTGGGACACAACAGGGGCGATGAGGTGCTTCGCGCCTTCGGGGATGTCCTCAGCAATACCTTCCGCAGCTCGGACGTCGTAGCCCGGGTGGGTGGAGATGAGTTCGCCGTGATTTTGGCCCGCACCGACAAGGATACCGTGGACGAACTGGTGCAACGACTGAGAGGCAACCTGCAAAAACACAATCGCCGCTACACCGAGCTTCCGCTGAGCGTATCCATCGGTCGTTCTACCCGAGCACCGGGAGAGAAACTGGCGGCGAGGCTAAATCGTGCCGACCGCGACATGTACGGGATCAAGTTGCGAAGAAGGGATGGCTCGGTCATGCACCTGAGCCAGTATCTCCTCTATCTCCTTTGGAAGAAAGAAGGAATAGATAACGACTACGTGAACTGGTTGACCGGTCTGGCGGCGAGTGTGGGAGAACGCCTGGATTTGTCGCGGGAAGAGATAACTGGGCTCCGAGAGCTGACCCGGGTATATGATCTCGGTAAGGTTGCGATCGACGACGCAATCTTGCACAAGACGAGCCCCCTCTCCGCTCAGGAATGGGAGGAGATGAAGGATCACAGCGTCGTCGGGCACCGTGTTGCGCTGTCTGTACCACATCTTTCGCACATGGCGTCGCTGATTCTGCATCACCACGAATGGTGGGACGGTTCCGGTTATCCCCGGGGCCTGGGTCAACGCGAAATTCCTTTACCTTCCAGGATATTGGCCGCCGTAGACGCTTACGGGGCGATGCTGCGCGGCCGTCCGTATCGGGATCCCCTGACCCCCGAGGAAGCTCTGGAGGAACTCAAGAATAACGCAGGATCGCAGTTCGACCCCCGGGTAGTGGAGGTGATGGTGGATCTGCTATCCTCGACCGAAGACCCATCGTAGGAGATTGCGGCACGCCGCGGCGGTCGTGATATTCCTGCTTTTGAGTGTGTTCGTTTCTTCGGGATCGAAGGTTTTCGCGAATGGCCCTACCTACCCAATAATCGAAGCGGAGGATCTGCAGGACAGCGAGAGATTCTCCGTGAGAATCTTGCCTCGAATCGAATTGATGTCGGGCGTTTTGTTGCTCACGTCTTGGCGCAATACCATGGGACCCTCCCGGGGCGGGAACTCGTACACGTCGGAAATGATGGCTCTTTTGAGTGAGCATCGCGATCACCCCGCAGTGGGGACGGCCCAGGACCTGATCGATCGCGGTTTCACCTACCAGATCCCCATGGTCTTCGCCTTGCACCTGGGCGATCTCCCCGGTCTCGCGACCGACCACATACCTACATATATTGGCGACAGGGTAGGCGGGGGAAACCGATTGCGCCAATTCGCAGGGGATCTGAAGGATTTGGCCGGCGCCTCGGGATTCGCATCTTTCATGAATGCCCAGTCGGAAACACTGCAATCCTCTTTAGAGGCGACCATCGAAGGCTACCGACCCAAGCGGATTGCCAATTGGCTGGAGGGTTTTTACGGTTACGGCGCGGATGGTTATCACGTCCTCCTAGCACCCGCGGCCTTTCCCCCGGGTGGATACGGTGCGCGCCGGGCGGATTCGGACGGACGGTGGCACCTGTATTGCGTGACGCGCGCGGCTGACTCCGGTAGCGAGAACCCGGAGTTCCCGCGGGGCGAGGAACTGGAGAAGCTCGTGATACACGAGTGGGGGCATTCCCTCTCGGACCCCGCGGTTTACTCCAACCCGCGACTCGTAGAGGATTTGTACGATCACTACGAACCGGTAAAGGCAACCATGGTCGACCAACATTACTCGAATCCCGACTTGTTCGTGGCGGAGCAGGTTCTGCGGGGAGTTGACGCCCTCGCCCGAAGGAAGCTGTACGGAGAGGCAGAGTATCGAGAATTCGTCATAGCCATGAACTCGCGAGGATTCTACCTCACGGAAATGGTGGCAGAAGAGCTAATCATTTACACCAAAAACCGCCATGTTTACTCGACCTTCGAAGAATTTGTACCGATCCTTCTCTCACGAATGGCAAACGAGCCCGTAGGATCTCGGCCGCCGCGAATTCATCCTTCCCTGTGGTTGCCCTTGCTTTTGGGATCCGTGGCCATCCTCGGTGTCCTGTGGTGGTTGACCGTCGGGATTCGTCGACGGCAAAACCAAATAGAGATGATGGAGGATTTCGAAGATCCGAACGATGCCGAATATTGAGCGCAATCTAAGGAGTGATGCTCCGGTGACAAACGGGCCATTGCCCTCCTATCACGACCTCGCGGATGGCGAGTTCCGCCGACGGCTCGCCTCGGTGGGGGCACGCATGGAATCGTGTGATCTGTGCCCTCGGAAATGCCAGGTAAATCGCATGGCCGGGGAGACGGGCACATGTCAAACTGGCGACCGGGCGATGGTCGCGAGTGCCGGGCCACATTTCGGTGAGGAAGCCCCCCTGGTGGGCTCTCGAGGATCCGGAACCATTTTCTTCGCCGGGTGCAATCTATTGTGTGTATTTTGCCAAAACTTCGACATCAGTTTCTATCCCGAAAAGACCGGAAGAGAAATGGATCCGAAGGAGATCGGACAGATAATGCTGCGCCTATCCCGTCTCGGATGTCACAACGTGAATCTCGTAACTCCAACTCACGTAGTGGGCCCCCTGCTCGAGGCGGTGTGGTGGGCTGGGAAGCGCGGTTTCAATCTTCCCATCGTCTACAACTGTGGTGGTTACGAATCCGTGGAATCATTACGGCTTTTGGATGGCGTGGTGGACATCTACATGCCGGACTTCAAGTACTGGGATCCCGAGATAGCCGCCCGCCTGTCGGGTGCTTCGGACTATCCAGCGAAGGCCCGCGCGGCTCTTAGGGAGATGCATCGTCAGGTGGGAGACCTCGAGATCGGCGATGACGGGGTAGCCATTCGCGGTCTCTTGGTCCGCCACCTGGTGTTGCCCGACGAAATGGCCGGGACACCAGAGATCACCCGATTCCTCGCCGAAGAGATATCTCCGCAAACGTTCATAAATATCATGGGCCAATACCGTCCGGCCCATCGATCCGCCGAGCATCCCCCTCTCGAGCGTCGGGTAGCCCGAAGAGAAGTGCTTCGAGCGAGACGGCAGGCCTCCCGTGCGGGCCTGACTCGAATCTACCACTGATCCGGATGCCCGGAAGGTTACCGGGACCGGAAGTCGAAGATTCTCGGGAACGCAAACCATTTCGGAAGGTGAGAAGCGAATGATTACACCGGGGACTGCCACCGCGCCAATGCCCCTCCGAGATCGGGTTCCGCTGGTCAATGGCTGGCTGGAGAAGAGAATCCGGGAGCTCTTGCCTCGTCTGATGGAAGAAGAAGAGGTTGACGCCTGGGTCGTCGCGGGAAGGGAATACAACGAAGATCCGATACTTCGGACATTGTTGCCCCGGCCGATGTTGAATGCCCGGCGGCGCACCATCCTCCTGTTCTTTCGCAGAGAATCTGGGCAAATCGAGGCCATCTCCATATGCCGTTATCGAGTGGGAACCGTGTACTCGGATGTCTGGGATCCGAATCTCGAGGACAGCTGGGAATGTGCCGCCAGGATTATCGAGGAGAAGTGCCCCGATAGAATCGGAATAAACGTGTCTCGCCTCCACGGGTTGGCCGACGGGATGTCGGCTTCGGAACTGGAAATGCTGCGGGCAGCATTACCGCAGCATTTGCATAACCGCCTAATCTCGGCGGAACGGCTGGCAATTCGCTGGCTGGAAACGCGAACGACGCCGGAGCTTGCCGTATATCCCGACATCGCAGCTTTGGCGAACGGCCTAATAGAGAAAGCCCTGTCCGCCGATGTCATCCATCCCGGGCTATCCACCACGGAAGACGTCGTCTGGTGGTTACGGCAGAGGATCCACGAGATGGGCCTTGTGGCCTGGTTTCATCCGACGGTAACGATCCAGGCAAGGGATCTCCAATGGGAAGACACCTCGAGGGACATCATCATGCCCGGAGACCTTCTTCACTGCGACATGGGACTCGAGTATCTGGGACTTTGTACCGACAACCAAAGGCACGCCTATATTCCCCACCCGGGCGAACCGGAAATCCCGTCGGATCTGCGGGCACTGATGGGGTCGGCCAACCGCCTCCAGGATATCGTGACTTCCGAGTTTGCCTCGGGACGAACGGGCAACCAGGTTTTGTATTCTGCGCAGGCCCGGGCCAGGTTGGAGGGAATCGAGGGAAGCATTTACTCCCACCCACTGGGTTTTCATGGGCATGCGGCGGGCCCCGCGATAGGCATGTGGGATAATCAGGATGGTGTCTCGGGCACTGGGGAGATTCAAATTCGAGCCGACACCTGTTACGCCCTCGAATTGAGCGTGAAGCGATCGCTGCCATGTTGGGATAATGGCGAAGTCCGCATCGCATTGGAAGAAATTATCGCATTCGACGGTAAGCACGTGAAATACTTATCTGAAAGGCAAACCGAGCCGTACATGATTATCCAATCTGGTACCCATGGCCGCGGACTCCCCTGAGACTGTAACCGTCGAACCGAAACGACAGTCGATTAATCGAAAGCGAGGTGAGAAATCTGAACAATAAAGCCCTCGGCATCATGCTCATAGTGGCGGGCCTGGTTTGGGCCATGGCCCGAGTCGGTATCATCGAAGGGCCCAACTTCCTCCTCGTTCTGGCGACGATTCTGATCGCCGGCTACTTCCTCGCCGGATATCGGACGCCTTTGCTGGTCGCGGGCACCGTCCTCGCGGCGGTCGGTCTATTCGCAGATACCGGAGAAGAGGGGTACCTGTTCTTCATCTTCCTGGGCGCCGCCTTCGCAGCAGTCTACCTAATCGAGTACACCTTGCATCGAAACGGAACCTGGGCACTGTATCCGGCGGGTGGCCTAATCGTCTTCGGGCTATTCGTCATGTTCGTACAAAATGAGGACTACGCGATGTGGTTGGGACAGCTTTGGCCCATAGCCCTAATTGCCCTGGGTATCCTTCTTCTGATGCCCAAAAGATAGAAGTCACGACAAAAATCGCCGTATCCCGGAGGTGTCATGCCCTTGCCCGTCTCCCACGATCCCATAGTATCTTTGATAGGTTTTCTCGGGGTCATCATCCTTCTTTTGGTACTGATTACCCGCTACCGTTGGCACGTCTTTTTGGCGCTATTGCTTCCGATACTGCTCTTCGCCTTGCTACCGGGGATGGACGTCGGAGCCTTCGTCACCGCCTTCGAAAAGGGATTCGGTAACACCCTGAGCAACATCGGGATCGTCATCATCCTCGGTTCCGTCATGGCCGAGGCGATGAAACACACCGGGGCGGTAGAACGTATCACCCTCAGCATGATCAACTTTATCGGCCGGCACCGGATGCCCTTCGCCCTCACTCTGACCGGATACGTGCTGGGCATCGCCATCTTCGCCGATGTCGCCTTCGTAATAGTGAACCCACTGGTGCACTCTGCGGCCTTGGAGCTGGGAGTCTCCATGGGAGCGATGGCCACCGGATTGGTCGGCGCGCTGCAACTCACCCACGCGGTCGTCCCCCCCACCCCGGGTCCGCTGGCGGCGGCCGCAGTCCTGGATGCAGATTTGGGACTGGTAATACTATATGGTGGCATAACCTGCCTATTCGGCGCCGTCGCGGCCTGGGGATGGGGGCAAATCGTAGGAGGCAGAATCGAGTCACCCCCGTCGGAAGAATTCGTGGGGACATCCTTCTCGGAACGCGGAGAGGAGGATCGACTCCCCTCTACCCTATCCGCCTATCTCCCCATCATCGTCCCCATACTATTGATCGCCGGACAAAGCGCGGCCAGCATCCTTTGGCCGGAAGGCAATGCCGTCACCGGGGCACTGACGTATCTCGGTTGGCCGGTCGTGGCGCTATCCCTGGGATTGTGGCTCGCCATGCGCTACGCCCACGGGGAGCAACGTAAGGATGCCGTGACCGTCTGGGTAAGAAACGGTCTGACCACCTCCGCCATGATCCTGGCCGTCACCGGCCTGGGCGGATCGCTAAGCGAGATACTGAAGCAAACTCCTGCCGTCGACTTCGTCGCCGATCAGGTGGTATCCTTCGGGGTGCCAGCCCTGTTTTTGCCGTTCCTGTTGGGCGTTTTGGTCAACATGATAACCGGTTCCTCAACGGTCGGCGTCATAACTGCGGCGTCGCTTACGGCACCGATGCTCGGCGGGCTGGGACTTTCGCCCGAAGCCGCGATGATAGCTGCGGCATCGGGTTCCATCATCATCAAATACGTCAACAGCAGCTACTTCTGGGTCGTCACCTCTTTGTCCAAAATGGAGGCGGATCGAGCCGTGGTGGCCTACGGAGGAGCCAGCCTGGTCGGAGGGGTGGGTTCCCTGTTGGCGCTGCTAGCCCTCTGGCACCTGGGCTTGGTGTGATGTGGCGCGCCGTTTAGCACATATCGCCACATGACTACCGTTACTGTATGCTGGATTAGATGAAGGTGATCCCACGGTTATCTTGGAGACAATACTAATTCGGGAGATGAGAGTCGACATGCAAGATGCGCGCGAAAACTCCTCCTTTACCATCGATGACGATTGGTTCGGATGCCTGATCGGGCTCGCCATCCTGGCGGCGATCGAGCTGATCGTCCGCCTGGGCCTTTGAGGGGAGGACGAGAAAGTGGCACGTATACCACCACCGGAACACCGCGGATGGAAAGAATACGCGTCAGCCGTGGCACCCGGATTACTCCTTTGCTTCCTCCTAGGAGCGCTGGCGAAATGGATGGATTCATCCCTCATGCCGGATCAGGTCTTCTTTTTGAATTATGTATTCCTCGCGATACTCATGGGACTGGCGCTGCGCAACCTCTGCCCCCTCGATTTGACTAGATGCGAACCCGGATTCCGATTCGCATCGCGAAGCTGCCTTTACATCGGGGTAGTACTTCTCGGCGCCCGCTTGAATCTGATCGAGGTCTTTTCCGTCGGGGCGACCGCCCTAATAGTGGTGGCCGTCTCCATAGCCTTCTGCATATATCTTTCGGGTTGGTTTGCGCGCTCTATCGGCGTGTCCGAAAGGTGGGGACATCTGGTGGGCGTGGGGATGGGAATCTGCGGTATCTCCGCTATAATGGCCACGGCTCCGGCAATAAAGGCAAAAGAAAGAGAGATCGTCACAGCCATCGGAGCGGCCTTGATGACTGACATCCTCGTGCTCATCTCTCTTCCCGCCGTGGCCCACGCCATGGGCTGGGGAGACATGTTGACGGGATTTCTCGCTGGCATAGTCCCGTCTAACACCGCACAAAGCATAGCGGTGGGATACGCCTACAGTGAGGGAGCGGGCACTATCGCCACCATAGTGAAATCTGCCCGTAACGTTTTGATGCCCGCGGTAATCCTCATTTTGGTTTACCTGTATACGCGGCGCGGTTTACCGGTCGGGGAACAGGTAAGGGCAAGGCTGCTTTGGACCAGGTTCCCGAAATTCATCGTGGGCCTGATATTGGCGGCCGCCGCGACTACTATGGGCCTACTGTCTCCGGCGACTGCGGCATTGGCGGGCACCCTATCGAGCTGGTTTTTCGTCACCTGTTTCGTCGCCATCGGCGCGGGAATACACTTTTCGGACATCAGGAGGCACGATGTGGCGGTGATTGCGTTCAGCGTACCCATGACTGCCCTTCGATGGCTCTACGTCTATGCCGTCGGCAAATATGTGCTGTTTTTGGGATGAATTCGTCGAAAAGGGGATATGATTATGTCGCTTGAGTCAACGATTCTTGCCGCCTTGGATGAGGTCTCGGAGCTTTACCTATTCGTTACCGATCGCGAGGGGACGATCCTTTTCCGAAACCGGGCCGCACATCATCTCTTCGGCGAGATGGAGCACATCGCGATGACCATGGAGAGCGCGAGCCGCGCCAAGGTGTGCGAAATGCTGAACTCCGAAGCCCACGGTGACGGGTCTTCTTTGCAGCTGGATCAGTTGACGGCTGAGGGAGAATCTCTGGCGTGCAGATACGAGATCGTGCCCTCGGAAGACTTCATCGTATGGTTCTGCTTCCCCGAAAGACTGGATGATCTTTTACAGATGGTGGGCGGCGTGATCGGAGACATGTCGACCCGGCATCGCAATCTGGCACGGGGGCGCCGAAAAGATCGCCGTACCCTCTCCTCCCTTCGAGAGCAACTGTCGCAGGTGCGAAGGGCGGCTACTACGGATGCCCTGACTGGGCTGGCCAACCGGCGGGGGCTCGAGGAGTATTTCCTACGAATAGAAGCGGCGGATGTCCCCTTCTCCGTCTTCATGTTCGATTTGGATGGATTCAAGAGGGTAAACGATATTATGGGCCACGCCTACGGCGATCGGTACCTGCAATGCTTCGCCCAAAACCTCAACTCGATTACTCGATCGGAAGACATGGTGGCCCGTTTAGGCGGCGACGAATTCGTGATCGTCGCCCCCATGCTCGAAGATGAAGCGGCTCAGGCCATGAAATCCCGCATCGCGGGCGCTGCGCCTCGATCCGAATCGCAGGAGGTCGATGTCCGGGTGAGCGTCGGGGTGGCGCGATATCCCGAGGACGGGGATGAGGGCGAGAAAATCCTTCGGGTGGCGGACTCCCGGATGTATGCGCAAAAACCCTCCTCTCGAAGGGCCGACGGGGGCGAGGAGGAGGAAAAAGGTTGAAAGATGTATGCGGGGAA